>JANPNU010000160.1:0-1926 GCA_031427615.1 Burkholderiales bacterium | reverse complement strand
CGGCTGATTGCCAGCAGCAAAACCGGCCACGTGACGGTCTGGCGGGCCGACAATGGGCAGAGACTCCTGCGACTGGAAGCCGATGCCGGTTCAAGCCGCTACGCACGGTTTTTGCCCGGTGGGCGCGAAATTGCACTTCTGTATCAGGATGGGCGCGTTGAAATCATGGACGCGCGAACTGGCACCAGGCTTCGTGAAGGAAGTGTGCCTAAAGGATTCATGCCAAACCTGGATCCCTCACACTCATTTTTCGCGGTTTACAGGCAATTGGGGAAAGCCGGGCAAGCAGGCCGAATAGTGATCTACGACTTGCAGAAGCTACAGGTGCGTCGCGAAATTAACCAGCCTTGCAATGTATATGTGACCCCGATCTCGGCGGATGGACAGAATTTCTTTTGCATTTCGACCGGTGATGCGAACGGCGTGTTTATCTACGCCATCAATTCTGCCGCGCCAGCCACGCAGATTCTGCCAGGGGTCCAGGTCAGCAGAATGGAACTGTCCCAGGATGGCCGGTACGCCGTGGCCAGCTCGGGAAATGGTTCACTGACAGTCGTCTCCCTGCTGACGCGAAAAATCGTGCTGACCGCCAGCGACCCGGCTGGTGGGCTGCCGAAATTCGCCATTACCAACGACGGTCAATTCATCGCCTCCGCAGGCGAGACGGGAACCGTCCTGGTCTGGTCGCTGGCGTCAGGCCAGCTGCACGCTGTGCTCTCCGCCCACACCGGCCGAGTCAAGGCGGCGCACTTTCTCGGCGATGGCAACCGGCTTGCGTCGCTCGGTTATGACGGCACCATGAAAATATGGAATCTCCAGAATGCGACTCTGATCAGTGTTGCCGAGCCGAGGCACGGCTGGCTGGTGCGTTCCGCCGTCTCCCCGGACGGCGGAAAGATAGCGACCTTTGCGGCTTTCCAGGGTGATTTGAGCGCCGAAAATATCGCGCCTGCGCTCAAAGTCTGGGACTTGCTCTCCGCCGGACCGATAGCCAGCTTCGGCAACGCGCGGTCTGTCAACGATAGCGAACTCAATGAAAACCGAACCAGAGTGGTCTTTCATGGCAGCCCGGCGTCGACGGCGTGGGATGTGCGCAGCGGTAAAAAACTATTTGAAAGCAGTGAGCGCGTGAAATGGCGCATTGCGATAAATGCTGAAGGCTCGCGTATTGCCACGGATAGCGGCGTGACCAATCTGGGTTCCGGCAAGAAAGAGTTTTCGTTTACGGGCCACGCGAAAGCGCCGCAAGCAATCTGGAGTCACGATGGCAAGTTTGTCGCCAGTGTGAGCGAAGATCTGATCAAGGTCTGGGATGTTGAAAAAGGCGTAGCGACCTCGACGATTGCACGCGATACCGTGTCTGCGGAAGTGGTGCTATCGGCCAACGGTAAGCGGCTGGCCGTCATTTCCACTCGCGGAGCTACACTGTTTGATACGCAAACTGGTGGCAAGGTCGCCGAATCGAATGACGCATACGGCGATATGCAGGGTGCCGAAGCATCATTGGACGGCGCGCTGTTCCGATTCAGAACGACCAGCGCGTTGATCGAGATCGATGCCAATACCGCGAAAACAATTCGGCGTCAGGACAACATATCGCGTTTTGGCGGGCTCAGCGCGTGCAAGCAGCACGTACGCCTCGATTCCCGTGCCGATAACACGATGTTGGTTAGCGACCTGGCGGGCAAAAAGCCGACAATTACGCTCTCCGGCTACACCGGACTATACGACTACCTCGACTGTGATAGCGCGATGCAGTTTTATCTCACGGGTGGAACTTTAGGCGCCGCCATTTTATGGAACGCCGAAACGCTAAAGCCCATCCTGCGTTTTGTTGGTCACGCAAGAAATTTTGGTGGCGTCGGTTTTCTGGCCGAGCCGGGACAGTTCGTGACAACAGGTGCCGATGGGACTTTCTTGAAGTGG
>JANPNU010000159.1:0-11404 GCA_031427615.1 Burkholderiales bacterium | reverse complement strand
TCGCGCGGGCCAATCATCGAGTCGCCGCCACCTTGATACATCAACGGGTCGGAATAGAAACTTTCAGGTACGGTTGCGCCGCGCGCTCGACGCACGCGCTCGACGTGTGACAGGTATGCGGAGCCATCAATCCATTGGTGGGTGCGCGGCAGCGGGGCGGCAACCCGGCCAGATGCCAGTGCCTCCGCAAAATCAATCACCGGCCGATCGGTGCCACATTCAAGGCTTTCATACTCGTCCTGCAATTTCATTTCCAACTCGATCCAATTTTCAAGCGCATATTGCAGCGTCGGCGCGATATCGGAAACATCAATGGCGCGCTGTAATTTGCTGTCAACCAGGTGTAATACGCCGTCGCGATTGGTCGGGTGTTTGAGTGAGGCGAATTTCATTTCACAACCTTTGATTGATTAAATCCGGCCCATGCTGCGTCGTAATTTTTTTGCAAAGCCGGTGTGGTCAGGGCGAATTCGGTGGGCAGAAACACCAAGCGACTTTCAAACATAAATGCGAGCGTGTTGTCCTGATACACCGGTTTGAGACTTTCCGTGGACCCCTTGTGATAGGTTGCGGCGTCCGGTCCGTGTGCGGAAAAACAATTGTGCAGTGAGCCGCCGCCGGGCAAAAATCCATCCGCCTTGGCGTCGTATTGGCCATGGATCAAGCCCATGTATTCACTCATCACATTGCGGTGGAACCACGGCGGACGGAAGGTATTTTCGGCAACCATCCAGCGCGGCGGGAAAATAACAAAGTCGACATTGGCGGTGCCGGCCACGTCGGAAGGCGACGTCAACACGGTGAAAATAGATGGGTCACAATGGTCAAACGACACACTATTGATGGCATTGAAATTGGCCAGGTCGTATTTATACGGAGCGTAATTGCCGTGCCAGGCAACCACATTGAGGGGTGAACCCTTGACCGTACAGGCCCAGAGATTGCCGCCAAATTTGGCGATGATCTCGGATTCACCGCTCACGTCTTCGAACCACGCAACTGGCGTCAAAAAATCGCGCGAGTTGGCGAGTCCATTGGCGCCAATTGGGCCCAATTCCGGTAAACGTAATGTTGCCCCGTAATTTTCGCAAACGTAGCCGCGGATGGGATCAATGGACTCGCTGCATTCCACGCGAAATTTAACGCCACGTGGTATCACCGCAATTTCGCCGGGTTTGATTTCAATCACGCCAAATTCAGTCTTTAATTCCATCGCGCCCAGCTGGGGCACAATCAGCATTTCACCGTCAGCGTTATAAAAGCACTGTGTCATGCTTTTGTTGGCGGCGTATAGGTGAATCGCTATGCCGCGTTGCAAATGTGCGTCGCCGTTGGTGGCAACGGTCGTCAGCCCGTTGATAAAGTCTGTCGGAGCGGCCGGCAAAGCCAGCGGATCCCAGCGCAATCGATCCGGTGGCACCACGACTTCATGACAAGGTGCGCTTCGCATCAGGCCGTTGGCAAGTTTCCGGTACGGTGAATGTTCAGCCGACGGGCGCAGTCGATATTGCCACGATCGCAAATTTTGATCGCGTGGTGCAGTAAAGGCGCTGCCGGAAACTTGCTCGGCAAAAAGACCGTGCGCCACTTGTTGAGGTGAATTTCGGCCGACCGGCAACACACCGGCCATCGCTTCAGTGGCAAATTCATTACCAAAGCCGGAAAGATATTTTTGATTGGAGGCAGTCATGGGCATCGTCGGTAGGATTGATCACAAACGGTAAAAAACACTGAATGGTACAAAGAAACTCGATTATTCGCGCGCCGTTTCAGACTAAAGTGGCTGATTCCGCTTGCTGGGAAAGGGATTTCATCAAAGCGCGATGACCCGCATGCTTGTGAACAGTTACAACACGCCGCGCGCCATTTGATCTGCTTCGATTGCTTCGAACAGCGCCTTGAAATTGCCTTCACCAAATCCCTCGTTGCCCTTGCGCTGAATCACTTCAAAAAAGATCGGGCCTATGACGGTCTCCGTAAAAATTTGCAGCAGTTTGTCCTCGTTGGATTCTTTATCCAGCCCTTCGCCGTCAATCAAAATTCTGTTTTTCTGCAGGCGCGCCAAATCCTCGCCGTGGTTGGGCATCCGTTTGTTGATGAGGGCGTAATACGAGTCAGGTGTATCCAAAAATTTCACGCCACTGGCACGCAATGTTTCCACGGTCGTGTAAATGTCACGGCAAGCCAGGGCGATATGTTGAATGCCCTCGCCGTTGTAGGCGTCCAGATACTCCTGAATTTGTGATTTTTGATCGGCCGGTTCATTGATTGGAATGCGAATTTTTCCGCACGGGCTGGTTAAGGCGCGTGACGTCAGCCCGGTTTTCTTGCCCTTGATATCAAAATAGCGAATCTCACGGAAATTAAAAAGCTTCTCGTAAAATTGCGCCCAGGTGTCCATACGACCAATGTAAACGTTGTGGGTGAGGTGATCGACGTATTCCAGTCCGACGCCCTTTGGATTGGGATCCACGCCTTCGACCGGCACAAAATCAACGTCGTAAATCGTGCGTGATCCATAACGATCGATCAAATATAAAAGTGATCCACCAATACCCTGCAAAGCCGGAATATTGAGTTCCATCGGGCCGACCGGTCCTTCGTACGGTTTTGCACCCAACTCGACCGCCCGCTTGAATGCGGCGGCGGCGTCTTTGACGCGAATGCCAAATGCGCAGGCAGACGGGCCATGCACGCGTGCAAACGATTGGGCAAAACTGTCCGGCTCGGCGTTGACGATAAATTGAATATCGCCCTGTTTGTAAAGCGATACATTTTTTGAGCGATGTTTGGCAACCACCACAAAACCCAATTGCTCAAACAATTTACCCAGCGCTTTGGTATCCGGCGCAGTGTATTCAACAAATTCAAAGCCATCCGTGCCCATCGGGTTTTCAAACAAATCCATTTTTTTCCTCTTACAGTTTTGCGATCGTGCAATTAAAAGTCGTAAATAATTGGCTTGACCATTGCGCCGACAAAATAGGCGCAGAATAAAGCCGTGGCGTGGTAAAAATTGACCGGATCGGCACCGTTGCGCGGCGTCACAGCCATTGTTAACCCGCCCGCATTATTTTGCGTTGGCGGGATCGGGGTTTACCGCGCGGAGGAGCCGCGACGTTTCACCATCACCCAGGTGGGGGAGCGAAAGCTGGTATGGATCCGCAGATCAAGTAAAAGGAGGTACGACATGAAGCGTAGTTTACCCGTATTATTTTTGCTGACAAGTCTCGTGGCGTTGGTTGGTCTCACCGGCTGTGCGTCATTTTTTGAGCCGGAACCCACGCCAATGACACTTGAGCAGGTGGTCGCGCTGGCAAAAGGTGGCAAAGACGCGCAGGTCATCATTCAGGAAATTCAGAAATCGCAAACCATGTTTGATGCCACCGCCTCGCAATACGCCAAACTTTCCCGTGATGGTGTTGCCGATGCGGTTCTGGATTTTATGCAGAACGGGCAATTGAAAATGGCCGAGCGCCAAGGCCGCCGCGAAGCCATGCAAGACGCATGGTTCTATAGCCGAGGTTATTGGGGTTGGGGTTACCAAAGTGCTTGGGCGCCCCGACCCTACGGCATTTGGATCAACGGCCGGTACTTAAAACGCAGTTACTAGCGCCAGTAGATTTACATTTAGGGAAGCTCTGATTAAGTCCATTTCGTCGCCATACGTTGTTGCTTGCACAAAAAATTCTCTTTACATATCAAACATATGCCGCGTCGAATTGTTTGTGCTCGCGCCTAGTCTGGCTTAGAACTGAACTTAATCAGAGCTTCCTTAGTTGATCTTGAATTCGCTGAAATTCGGCCCGCCGGCGCCGACACGGGCCGGTAGATCTTTGATCGTATTGGGGTCAACTATGCCGGCGTTGCCAACCAGTAACGACAGGTTGGTAGCCGAGTCGGCGTTGGCCAAACCTTCTTGAATCGTGATCTTGCCGGCTTTAATCAGTCGGAATAGATCCTGTTCAAAGGTTTGCGAGCCCGGGGTCATCGATTTTTCCATGGCCTCTTTGATTTCGGGGACACGACCTTCGCTGATCAAGTCAACGATATTGCCGGTATTCATAAGAATTTCGACGACCGGTGAGCGCGATCCTTCGACATTTTTGACCAGACGTTGCGAAACGATACAGCGCAATGACACACCCAGGTCTGATAACAACACCGCACGTTGCTCAAGCGGGAAAAAATTGATGATGCGGTTGAGTGCGTGATAACTATTGTTTGCGTGCAAGGTCGCCAAACAAAGATGGCCGGAAAGCGCGTACATCATTGCGCTTTTCATGGTTTCAACGTCGCGAATTTCACCGACCAGAATCACGTCCGGTGCCTGCCGCATGGCGTTGCGCATGGCTTCACCAAACGAGTGTGAATCATTGCCGATTTCACGTTGATTGACGATGCATTTTTTTGACTGAAACATGAATTCAATCGGGTCTTCAAACGTCAGGATATGGCCGGGCTTCATCATGTTTCTGAAGTCCATGGTCGCTGCCAATGACGTCGATTTGCCGGATCCGGTTGCACCCACCACCAAGATCAGGCCGCGTTTTTCCATGATGACCTGCTTCAATACGTTCGGCAAACCGAGTGAATCAAAGGCCGGAATATCGGTCGGGATGTAACGTACCACCGACGCCACACTGGATTTTTGATGCATCATATTGACCCGAAAATTTCCGACGCCTTCAATCGGGAAAGACAGATTCAACTCAAGGTCTTTTTCAAATTTTTCAATCTGGTGCGGCTTGAGAATTTCGTAACAGAGTTTTTTTGCCTCTTCCCCAGACAAAACCTGCGGGTTGATCGGCATTGAAACACCGTTTACTTTCATATTGATGGGCGCACCGGCCGAGACAAAAATGTCAGACGCATTTTTTTCAGCCATCAACCTGAATAGTTTTTCCAGAATAGCCATTTTTTCTCCTGAATCAGTTTTCCGCCGGGGTCCCGGTGCCGGCAATGGGGGACGCCAACATTAAGTGCGCAATAATTCGTTAATGCCGGTTTTTGAACGCGTTTTGGCATCGACCGTTTTGACAATAACGGCGCAATACAGGCTGTATTTTTCATCTTGAGACGGTAGATTGCCTGAGACGACCACCGAATAGGGGGGGACCTTGCCGTAACACACCTCGCCGGTCTCACGGTTGTAGATTTTGGTCGATTGGCCAATATATACACCCATCGTTCAACCGATACCTCACCAATAATGACGCCCTCAACCACTTCGGATCGCGCACCAATAAAACAGTTGTCTTCGATGATGGTTGGGTTTGCCTGAATTGGCTCCAGCACGCCCCCGATCCCGACACCGCCACTTAAATGTACGTTTTTGCCAATTTGCGCGCACGAGCCCACCGTCGCCCAGGTGTCAACCATGGTGCCTTCGTCCACATAGGCGCCAATATTGACGTATGACGGCATCAGCACCACGTTTCTGCCAATAAATGCACCGCGTCTGGCCACAGCCGGCGGCACCACGCGTACACCGGTGGCGCGCATCGCGGCGGCGTCCAAATTCGCAAACTTCGTCTGCACCTTGTCAAAAAATCCCAAATCCCCGGCATGAATTGGCGCATTGTCATTCAAGCGAAATGATAGCAAAACCGCCTTTTTGATCCATTGGTGTGTCACCCACTCGCCATCAATCTTTTCGGCCACGCGGATTCGACCGGAATTGAGATCGCCGATAACGGTTTCGACCAGGACACGAACGTCGGCAGGATGGCAGGCCGGGCTGAATTCGGCGCGTGTTTCCCAGGCAGCATCAATGGCGGATTGGTTTTCAGACGTGGTCATGTTGAGCTCGGTAATGATGATTGGGGTAAAGATGGATCAAAAGTGCGGGCAGGCGCATATGGGGTGGTCTACATCGGCATAAATCAATATTGACAGGAATATCGATCCTAAAATTTTTCCGGATCGGTATGCGACGATACTGCTCTACGTCCGACATTTTTATGCGGCTGCTTCACATGGTTAAAATGCCGGATTGGTAATTATAGGGTTTTGACCAACCAAACCCATCGGGCTGAGCAGGAATTCGTCCAGTTTGGCCCATTCACATTCCTATTGTTAAAGGTAAAGTTTTGTCATTACACTCAGATTTTCTGGCGCCGGTTAAAATTCGGACCCATTTTGCATTGACTCCGATATTGGGCATCATGGTCGCGGCCACGACCTGGGGAATTATTTGGTACCCCTATCGTTTCATGGAAGCGTCCGGTCTGGCCGCACCTGTTGCCACGTTTTGCTCCTATGTCATTGCGGTTTTGTTGATGAGCATTGTGTTTCGCAATGTGTGGCCGCAATTTTTACGTTTCCCCACCGCCCTGTTTCTAATCGGGTTGTCGGCGGGTATTACCAATGTCGCCTATCTGGTGGCGATCATGGAAGCAGAGGTCGTCCGAGTCGTGTTGTTGTTTTATATGGCACCACTGTGGACGGTGATGTTCGCGCGGGTGTTGCTGAATGAACGAATCAGCCCGCTGGGCACTTTTACCGTTCTGTTGGCCATGGCTGGCGCCGTGGTGATGTTGTGGCGACTGGAGTTGGGCGCGCCGATGCCAAAAAACGCCTATGAGTGGTTGGGATTGTTGGGCGGCCTAACGTTCGCCTTGAGTAATGTGTTGGTCCGTCGCGAAACCCGCGCCACACCGGAGGCAAAAACCCTTGCAGGTGCGATTGGTGTGGCGGTCGTTGCCCTGCCAGTGTCGTTTTTGTTGATCAAAACACCGGCCGCGACCTGGCCGGCCCTGGTCATGTCGCACTTTTGGTTGATTGCGATTATTGGCGTGGTATTGATGTCGAGTGGTTTGGCCATGCAGTTTGGCCTGACAAAAATGCCGGCTAACCGCGCCGCCGTTATTCTGTTGTTTGAACTGATTGTCGCGGCGATTGCCGCACATTATCTGGCGAATGAAAGTTCAAGAATTCAGGATTGGATTGGCGGGTTCATGATTATTTCTGCCGGGTTGCTGGCGGCGTATTGTGAGCCGCAGGCCGTTAAACCGGCATCAGTCAAACCGGTTGAAGCGATGGTTAACTGACCATTTTTTTCATGATTTGTCCTTGCTCGCGTTTCCAGTCTTTTTCTTTTTCGGTATCCCGTTTGTCATGCTGCTTTTTGCCCTTGGCCAGACCGATTTCGAGTTTGATGAGCCCACCCTTGTAGTGCAAATTAAGTGGCACCAGAGTGTAACCGCGTTGTTCGACTTTACTAATCAGCTTCTTGATCTCGTCCTGATTGAGCAATAATTTGCGCGACCGGACCGGGTCGGGAATAACGTGTGTTGACGCGGCCGGCAGGGCGGCGATGTGCGAGCCGATTAAAAAAAACTCGCCCTTTTGCAGAACCACGTAGCCTTCCTTCAACTGTGCGCGCCCGGCGCGAATGGCTTTGACCTCCCAGCCGGCCAGCACCAATCCGGCTTCGTAGCGATCTTCAATGAAGTAGTCAAAAAATGCTTTTTTATTTTCAGCGATGCTCATATGGTCATTTTATCGGAGTCTGGACGCGTTTTCGGCGCGCGCCGATGACACAGCTATAATGTAGCCATGCCAGAAGTCATTAAATCTGTTTTGTTACCGTATTCGGCCGCGTCAATGTTTGAATTGGTTGATGCAGTTGAGTCCTACCCGGAATTTTTGCCATGGTGTGGTGGTGTTCACGTTCATTCGCGCGACCAACACCACACAAAAGCAACGATCCATATTCGTTATTTGGGGGTTGCCCAATCTCTGACCACCTACAACAAAAAGTGCCATCCCGGTGAAATGACGCTGGCGTTGGTTGACGGGCCGTTTCAAAGTCTGAGTGGCGCCTGGAAATTTATCGGGCTTGCCGATGACGCCTGCAAGGTTGAATTTAACCTGCGTTACGCTTTTGCCAACCCGTTGGTTGAAGGGGCGATTGGACCCGTTATGGCCAATATTGCTGAAACATTGGTTGACCGGTTTGCCAAGCGCGCTGACGGTTTGGCATTCCCCAATACGGCGCGAATATCGGCCGGTGCACCAAACACATCACCGTGAAAAAAATGTCGGTTCTATTGGTTTGGGCTTGGCCACGATCGTCCGGCGAAATATCGGTTGATGTGATGCCAGACGTAACCATTCGCGAAATTTTGGAATCGGCGCGCGATGCGGCAAACCTGCCACCGGCAATCGTCAGCGAGTTGCGCGGTTACGGCGTTTGGGGGCGTTCCCGCCAGGGTTCATTTGTGGTGCGCGATCAAGATCGTATTGAGTTATACCGCGCGCTGACAGCAGACCCGAAAGAGGCCCGCCGAAAGCGGGTCGGCACCAAAAGTTCCAAGTTGTCCGGCTAAACAAGCCTTGTTGGTGGTGGCCGCTCCCTCGTCAAAACGCAGGGCATGATGGTGTTGACGGACGCTATTATTTTTTGCAGGACTCGGTCATGGCGGCGCGGGCCTTAGCGACCTCGGCCGCACGCTCGTTATCGTCAAGCAGCGTACGACCCCCACTGTCATCCGTGCCGCCAATGGGGCGGCCTGAATTCAGTTCCGCCAAATACCGGCTGGCATCCTTGCAACGTGCCGCATTGACTTTGGCAAACCGTTCATCTTTTTCGGTTTTTATTGCAGCCGCGGCGTCATCTGCCCGCCTTTTATCGGACTCTTTCGCCAGATCAGCGAGCGTTTTGGGCGCGGCTTTGGCTGAAACTTTGCCTTTATCGTCTTTGGGCGCGTCCTTGGCGCTGGCAGGCGGCGCTTTTGGTGGTGCAGCCGGACCCGAGGCCGACTTTGTGTTCACTTTTTGCGGATCCGAGCTCTTGGCGTCCGGTGGTGGCGGGATATCGCTGTATTGGACATTGCCATCTTTGTCGACCCATTTGTAAACCTGCGCAGTCACGGTGACCGCCGCTAACAAAACGGCAATGGCAATAATTATCTGAATGGGTGATTTCATGATGGCTCCTGATTCGGTAACTTTGTTACCACGGCACGGGTGGCGATTTGGCTTGTGCTGTACTGCGTATACAAATATTGATCACATCTTGAGCATGCAAAATCGTCGCGTTACTGTCAAAAATTTTAGCGGCCTGCTGGGCGCGGCCAAGTTGTTGCACCGCGCTTGACCACAACGTGTGGGTTTGCCTTGCCTCTTTTACACTCGTCTCGGCCAGTTTTAACGTGTGAGCGGCTTGTTCGGTTAACGATGTTGGTGCCGACTGCACAGCCGGTGTTTGCAGTGCACGGTTTTGTAAATTCGGCTGTTGTTGAAATAGATTCAATGCGCATCCCGTCAGGCCTGCCACCGCAAGAATCAGACATCCGGCCCGGCAAAAGCGCACGAATGATTGATCGATGAACCGGCGAACGACGCCAATTTTGTTGGAAAATATCAATGCCATCAACAGTTTAGACGTCTTTATTCGTTTAGTTTCGCTAAGTTAGCGTTAATCGGCTGTTGAGTCAAATAAATAGTCATTTATGGCACTTAATCGGGTAAACATTTTTGTTTTGTCATGAATGGCTGGAAATCCGCGCCAATCAATGGCTTTGAGATTTTGCATGAGGGCTGACCGAGTCCGAACATCGCATGACCAATCTGACCTGCGTATAATGCTGTTTTTGTCGGAGCTAGAAACGTGAAACTCATTGCTAAAGCGCTCACTTTCGACGACGTCTTGCTCGTCCCCGCCCATTCCATTGTCCACCCGCGCGACGTTTCGCTCGTCACCCGCCTGACCAAGTCGATTACGCTGAATTTGCCGCTGATTTCAGCGGCGATGGATACGGTAACTGAATCACGATTGGCCATTGCCATGGCGCAGGAAGGTGGCCTTGGCATTATTCACAAGAATTTCTCGATCATTGCCCAAGCCACGGAGGTGGCGAAGGTCAAACGTTTTGAATCTGGTGTGGTGAAGGATCCCTTGGTCATTAGCCCAGATATGTTGGTTCGCGACGTAATTCAACTGCAAAAACAACACGGCATTTCTGGATTGCCTGTGATTGATCAGGGCAAGGTCGTAGGCATTGTCACCAGTCGCGATATTCGCTTTGAGACTAATCTTGATCAGCCGATCAAAAACATCATGACACCGCGCGAGCGTTTGGTCACCGTCAAAGAGGGGGCATCACTCGATTCCGCCCAGGCGCTCATTCATAAACACCGTCTGGAGCGGGTTTTGGTGGTGAATGACGCTTTTGAACTGGCCGGTTTGATTACCGTTAAAGATATTCAGAAAGCAAAAGATCATCCAGAGGCGTGTAAAGATGCGCATGGACGATTGCGCGTCGGTGCCGGGATTGGCGTCGGGGGTGATAATTTGGAGCGCGCCGCGGCGTTGGTGGAAGCCGGTGTGGATTGTCTGGTGGTGGACTCCTCGCATGGTCATGCGCAGGGTGTATTGGACATGGTCAAAGCAGTGAAGGTGAAATTTCCAAACGTTGGTGTGATCGGCGGCAATGTGGCCACCGGTGCGGGTGCAAAAGCGCTGGCTGACCATGGTGCCGATTGTGTCAAGGTTGGCGTGGGTCCCGGATCAATTTGTACGACGCGAATTGTGACCGGTGTGGGCATGCCACAAATCACCGCCGTGGTGGAGGCAGCCAAGGCGTTGCAAACATTCGACATTCCCTGCATTGCTGACGGTGGTATCCGCTATTCGGGTGACGTGGCAAAGGCAATTGCGGCGGGTGCGTCGTCGGTCATGATGGGCTCGGTATTTGCCGGAACGGATGAGGCGCCCGGTGAAATTGAGTTGTATCAGGGACGCTCATACAAAAGTTACCGCGGTATGGGCTCGTTGGGTGCCATGCAAAAAGGCTCATCCGACCGTTACTTTCAGGAAAATATTTCCAATGCCGACAAGCTGGTGCCGGAAGGCGTCGAGGGGCGGGTGCCATACAAAGGCCCGGTGACGGCAATCATCCTGCAATTGATGGGTGGCGTGCGCGCATCAATGGGATTGGTCGGCGCATCTACCATCGGGAGGATGCATGAGCATGCACAATTTGTCGAAATTACCTCGGCCGGTATGCGGGAGTCCCATGTGCACGACGTGCAAATTACCAAGGAAGCGCCAAACTACCGCGCCGACTAAACCGCAATTGCGGCCGACAATTGATCGTTATCCGTCATGCGGATGAGGTGGTTGCCACGGCGTCATCGTTTTACGGCACCGAATGGATCGATCATTGATTGGCGCAAAGCCATTGTCAAATCGTGACTGTCAATTCGCCAGTTCGAAACAATCAACAGTAAACAGTAAACAGTCGGGGAGAATAATTTGTCCAGCAGCGCAACGGCAGCAACAGATGACACCAGTAATGCAGAACAAGACGCGGCAAAAAAACGCGGCTTTCGTTTTGTGCTGGCGGTTGTGTTCCTGGACATGTTGGGTATTGGCATTGCCGTGCCGGTATTGCCG
>JANPNU010000158.1:0-1569 GCA_031427615.1 Burkholderiales bacterium | reverse complement strand
GATCAGCTTTGCTGATGATCCGGGTGAAGCGGCCATCAACTATTTCATCCTGAAACTGATGGGCTTCCCGGATGTCAAGGTGTTGGCGATTTAACCGCAGGCAACATTCGAAAAAAGAATGGAGAGAGACGACATGATCGAACAGCAATTTTTTCGGCTGCGCACACACGTCACTGCCTTGGTCATGCTTTTGGCATTGGCACTGCTCGCGTGGGAACATTTCCATGGCGGTGTGTCAAGCCACCACATTTTGCACAGTGCCGACATGCCCGCAATTGCCAACTGCGTGGCACAGCCATGAAAAAACTGCTCATCAGTCTTTGCGGCACATTTTTGTTGGTGGCACCGTCATTCGCCGGCATCACCGATTTCATCAACGGCGTCAAAGTTGGTGCACAACTGCCCGCAAACGATTTGCAATACCTTTCGCCGCCGCCGAACCTGGCGGACAAGTTGGTGCTGGTTGATTTTTGGGCAACATGGTGCGCACCCTGCGTGGAGTCCATTCCCAAGCTCAATTCCTGGCACGAGCGATATGAGCGGAAAGGGCTGGTTGTTGTGGGTGTCAGCCAGGAATCAAAAGAAGTGGTTCAGAAATTTTTGGTGAAAGTCCCGATGCACTATGCGCACGCTGTCGAGGGAGGCAAGAGCCTTCACAAGGCTTTGCGCATCAGGAGCCTGCCCTATGCCATTTTTGTTGACCGGACAGGCAAGATTGTTTGGCGGGGCCAGCCTTCGGCCATAACCGATGATCTCATCGGCTCCCTGCTTGGCAGGCACGATGATGCAATAGTGGTTTTACCCCACACCGGCCGGAGCACCGCTCATGAGTGACACCTGGAACAACAACGCGCCGATCTACCGGCAGCTCAAGGAGCGCATTGTCGGCATGTTGCTCGACGGCATTCTCAAAGCGGGTGATCCGCTGCCCTCGGTGCGGCAAATCGCCGCCGATTTTCAGCTCAATCCGATCACCGTGTCGCGCGCCTATCAGGAGCTTGCCGACGAAACGCTGGTCGAAAAACGCCGGGGTATCGGCATGTATGTGACTGAAGGCGCGCTGGAAAAATTGCTTGCCAGCGAACGCACACATTTTCTCAATGAAGAATGGCCCGCCATGATAAAACGCATTCGCCGTCTCGGCCTGGACACACAAGAGTTGTTGAACAAAGCGCAAACGGGAGGTGAAAAATGAGCGCCGTCATTTCCGCCAGGGGGCTGACCAAACGTTACGGCAAACTGACCGCCGTGGATCATATCGATCTGGATATTCCGCCCGGACGCATAGTCGGTTTGATCGGCCCGAATGGCTCCGGCAAAACCACCGCGCTCAAGGCGCTACTCGGTTTGACTACCTTCGAGGGCGAGCTGAGTGTGCTGGGTATGGATCCGCACAACCAACGCGATGCGCTGATGAATGAAGTTTGCTTCATCGCCGATGTGGCGATTCTGCCGCGCTGGCTCAAGGTGGGAGACGCCATCGATTTTATCGCCGGGGTTCATCCGAAATTCGACCGCGCCAAAGCCGAACGCACCCTGGCCGCGACCAAACTCAAACCGGCCATGCGC
>JANPNU010000157.1:0-3548 GCA_031427615.1 Burkholderiales bacterium | reverse complement strand
CCATTGGGTGGTGCAAGCGACGCTGGATTTACACGGCATGACGACCCTGGCGGCACGCGCTGAGTTGGCGAAATTTCTGGCTTTTGCCCGGCACGGCGGTGCTCGCTGCATCTTGATCATTCACGGCAAGGGGTATCGCTCGGCAAACGGCATTCCACTCATACGCAATAAAGTACGCCTGTCGCTTTCACAGCGGGAGGAAGTGTTGGCTTTTTGTGATGCCGCTCCCGCTGACGGCGGTGCCGGCGCAGTTGTCGTGTTATTGCGATCGTCGTAATCCCGGATGACATCGACAATCGTAGCGTGGTTATCGGCATTGCCGTCTGTGGCCAGTTTATGGCGATAATGTCAGCTCGCCCGCTGTCGGCCCGTCGCATCAATCATGCCAGTCCGATCTGACTATAAATGCCCAAATGAATTCGCTATCACTCAAACAATTCACTATTATCGCGGCATGCCTGTTCGCATTCGTCACCGCATTGTGGTTGACGCATATCGGTAATCGCAAATTGGCCAATCCCGACGAGGGGCGATACAGCGTGTTGGCGATGCACATGGCCGACAGCGGCGACTTTGTCACGCCGCGTCTGAACGGCCTCAAATATTTCGAAAAGCCGCCCATGCAATATTGGGCAACGGCCATTGCGATCAAAACCTTTGGCAAAAGTGAATGGAGTGCCCGGCTATACACCGCATTGTGCGGGCTGTTGACGATTTTGATGGTCGCCTATACTGCCGGACGGTTATTCAGCCGTGAAATTGGTATTTTTACTGGACTGGTATTGGTTGCCTGCCCGTACTACACCGCACTGGCCAATGTGGTCACGCTTGATATGGGTTTAACCTTCTGGACCACCCTTTCGGTTTGTGCGTTTTTATTGTCACAACGGACCGACCCGCACCCGCCTTTCGTCAAGGAGAAATGGACCTGGCTGCTGATTGGTTGGGCCGCGATGGGCGGCGCCGTGTTGTCCAAAGGTTTGATCGGCCTTGTCTTTCCGGCGGCGATTTTGTTTTTGTATTGCCTCATCCAATGGGACTGGAAACGACTGGCAGCCATCAACTGGCTATCCGGGTTTTTGATATTTTTTGCGGTGGCTGCGCCGTGGTTTGTGATGGTGGCCAATCGTAATCCGGAGTTTTTGCACTTTTTCTTTGTGCACGAACATTTCCAGCGCTTCACAACCACCGAGCATCGACGGGTTGAACCGTTCTGGTTTTTTCTGCCGATTCTGTTTGCCGGTTGTTTTGCCTGGGCACTCATGCTGGTGCCGGCCATGATTCGTGGCTGGCATGGCGGCTCCCATCATGCTGATCCAATCACGCCATGCGGACAAAAACACTTTAAGCCGCTCAGATTTGTTTTGCTCTGGATTGTATTTATTGTCGGGTTTTTCAGTCTGTCTGGCTCCAAATTGCCCGCCTATATCCTGCCGGTATTTCCGTTTTTGGCGATGGTGCTGGCGTTTTATATTGCCACGACACCCGGCCGGCGCCTCGCCGCATATCTTGCGCCGACCGTGCCCATCGCCATAACATTGGCGTGGTATTTGCACCAACTACCGGCCAAAAGAGGGGGCGATGCCATTCAGTTGACCCTCTATGCCGAATATGCCACGATTCTGGTTTACGCCTTAGTCATCTTTGCCATCGGCACCACCCTCACCATTGGTTTATTCTGGCGCAACAGCAAAGTCTCGCGGCGGTGGGGCGTGCTTGTTGTCGCCCTTGCCAGCGTCATGATGGTCAATCGCATCGAAACTGGCTACGAGTCGCTGTCGCCGTTGCAATCTGGCTATGTCATGTCACAAGCGGTCAAATTGAACCTGAAACAAGACACGCGGCTGTACGCGGTTGACACCTATGACCAAACCGCGCCATTTTATGTTGGTCGGTATTTCACGCTGGTCGATTACCAGGACGAATTTTCGCTTGGACAGCAGCAAGAGCCGGGCTTGTCCATTGCCAAACTTGACGACTTCCCGCCGGTTTGGCACGCGCCTGGTAGCGTCATCGCCATCATTCCGCCGCAGGATGCCGATAAAATGCGGGCATTGGGACTGGAATTTGAAATCATTCATCAGTCACCGCGTCGCTTAGCCATCATCAAACGCTGAGTATCTATGCCAACCACCCGCCTATTAACAATCATACGAGTGCCCATTTGAATTTAGTCAGCTTCAGCCTGGTTCTCACCGGTGTCCTGCTTAACGCATTGGCCCAATTGCTGCTCAAGGCGGGAACCAATCGCATCGGCACGTTTGAATTTACTCTGGCCAATATTGTCCCCATCGGCAAAGCGGTTGCCTTGCAGCCGCATATTCTGGGTGGGCTTGCCTGTTACAGCATCAGTGTGGTGGTGTGGATCATGGCGTTGTCGCGGGTGCCGGTATCGATCGCCTACCCGATGTTGTCCATCGGTTACGTGGTCAACGCCGTCGCCGCCTGGTATTTATTTGGCGAATCACTGGCTGCACAAAAATTGATCGGCATTGCATTTATATGTCTCGGTGTCTGGCTGGTGGCGAAATCATCATGACCGCCTACTTAAAATTTGCCGGCCCGATCATCACCGATGCCATGGCCGAGGCGGTGAATGACACATTGCGTTCGGGTTGGTTGACCAGCGGCCCTCGGGTGCTCGAATTTGAACAGGTTCTGTCTGACTACCACCATGGCCGCCCGACCCGGGTGTTTACCTCCGCCACTGCCGCCATGGAGGTGGCGTTTGGGGTATGTGGCATTGGTTCCGGTGATGAAGTGATCACCTCGGCCATGACGTTTTTTTCAGTCGGCAACATGATCGAAAAAGTCGGTGCAACAACCGTTTTTGTTGATTGTGATCTGATCACCCGCAATATCAATCTTGATCAGGTCGAGGCGGCGATCACAACACGCACCAAGGCGATTGTGCCGACCCATTTTGGCGGCCTGCCGTGTGACATGGATCGCCTGTATGCCATCGCCAAAAAACATCAACTGCGGGTCATCGAAGACGCGGCACTGGCCCTCGGCAGTCGTTGGCGGGGCCAACCTATCGGCGGCTTTGGCGACATTGCCACCTTCAGTTTTCACCCCAATAAAAATATCACCACCATCGAAGGCGGTGCGGCTGTTTTTGCCGATGCCAACGAGGCCAAACGCGCCGAGGTGTTGCGTTTTCATGGCATCACCAAACTCGCGGACGGCACCCGCGACGTTGACGTTGCCAGTGGCAAATTCAATATGAGTGATGTGTCGGCGCGCCTCGGTATTGAACAACTCAAACAGCTTGATGTTTGGAACACAAAACGTCAGCAGCTTGCCGCACACTATTTTGCACAACTCACGCCGGTGGCGGAGTCCCTTGGCATGATCCTGCCCGCATCCGCGATTAGAGGTGAGGAAACCGGCCACAGTTGGAATATGTTTGCCGTGTTATTGCCTTTCGACAAAATGACGATCACCCGCGAACAATTTATTGACGTCATGCATAGCGAACAAATCGGTATTGGTATTTCGTATGAAGCGATGCATTTGTCGACTTTGTTTCGCAACAAGGGGCATCG
>JANPNU010000156.1:0-2429 GCA_031427615.1 Burkholderiales bacterium | reverse complement strand
GCAGCAGGTTTGCATCCATCGAGTAAGGGGTACCGCCACCGCGTTTGCCAACTACGCGTTTCTTGAAATCGACTGGAATCTTGTGTTTGTCCGCATACGCCAACAATTTATCGCGCGACAACAAATCCCATTCACGCCATGGCGCAATAATTTTTACGTTGGGCATGAGTGCGTAGGCACCAAGCTCAAAGCGCACCTGATCGTTGCCTTTGCCGGTGGCGCCGTGCGAGATCGCATCACCCTTGGTTTTTTTTGCGATTTCAATTAGTTGTTTGGCGATCAACGGACGGGCGATCGAGGTGCCCAACAAGTATTCGCCTTCATAAACCGTGTTGGCACGAAACATCGGGAATACAAAATCGCGCACAAACTCTTCTTTCAAATCTTGAATAAAGATGTGCTCTTTTTTGATACCCATGGCCAACGCTTTTTTGCGTGCCGGTTCAACTTCTCCACCCTGACCGATATCGGCGGTGAAGGTAACCACTTCGCATTGGTATTCGTCTTGCAACCATTTCAGGATAACGGAGGTGTCGAGCCCACCCGAATAGGCCAGCACAACACGTTTTGGATGGTCGTGTTTGGAGCCGGTTTTGCGCGGGGAAGAACTCGCGACTCTGCCGATAGCTTCGCTCATATTGATTTAACTCTCAGTGCGCGCAATTGCCCTACCGAGTCTCGAATTGCGCATGTCGCCGGAAAGGTCACCGTTCGCGGGGGGTAGCTCTTGTGGTCAAATCCACAAGAACCGTAGAGGTGGCGAGACGGGATCCTGCACGTGCTGGCCGGCTGCCAACACGTGCAAATTATACGACTGAACACGCCAGCACAACGATCAATACCTATTTTGGCGCTGGCACTTGTCCGGCGGCGGGCGGCTTGATTTCGCTAATGGTCACGGTCGCACCCACTTCGGTTTCGCCAAGCGCGCGCGCGGCCGAGCGCTCAATCAAGGTGTTCATGCGGGTCGCCAACACATCGACCGGGATACTTTTTCCAACATCAAGGGCAGTGGAATTCGGATCATTCAATTTGACAAAGTCATGTCGCGCAACTTTTTCGATCACACGCAATGTTTTTGGATCGAGCACATACACTTGTAGGTAGGTATACGGTGCAACGTAGGTCTTCGATTTATTTTTTTTGCCATCCTCCGGATTAGTGGTGTCTGATTCCCCCTGTCCCGTCACATCAATATTTTGCTCACCGTCACTACCCTCGATGCTTCCGCCGGTCAATGGCTGCACATACACCCCGATACCATTCAGTTTTGGCCCCATGCCGGCCCGTTCGCTCATCAGATACTTCGGGGTGGCGACGATTATTTTGTCCCACTTGGCGCGGTTTGGATATTTCTCAAGCGCCGCGACAATTTTGCCAATTGCCACGGCCTCACGATCTTGCGGCAGGACGCCTTCCATCTCGGCATGATTTAGCGTGATGTATTCCAACTCGCTGCCTGGATTGGCGGCGGTTATTCCGGTTTCAAGCCCGCGTAAAACCGCGAGATTTAATCCATTCCCTTGTACCCGGATCACATTTCGAATGTTGTTATCAATAATATTGGAACCGGTGCTTTCCTTTTGCCGCACGTAGGTAAATTGATCCCCAACGGCCGCGACCAGCGCAAATACTTGCTTTTTTTCGACGTTGGTCGGCGACTTGGCGGCGGTCGCGGCAGCGGCGGCAGGTTCCGCCACTGCTTGGGCACCGGGTGCGGCAGCGATGGATGCCGATACATAAAGGGCAGCCGCCATTGTGGATAACATGGTGAATCGGTTCATGGTCTTCTCTCCAACAAAATATAACTATTGTTTAATGACGAGGCAAATGAAGCATTTTCATCTCAAATGGCGCGCCGTTACTTGTGTTTGAAGTCAATTAATTTGGCATTACGCGTGCACCTTTCCGAGCAACAAATACTCCATTAATGCTTTTTGAACATGCAGTCGGTTTTCAGCTTCCTCCCAAACCACCGATTGCGCGCCCTCCAATACCTCCACTGCCACCTCTTCGCCACGATGCGCGGGCAGACAATGCATAAAAAGGGCATCCTCAGCAGCAATGTTCATCATTTCGGTGTCAACCATAAAATTGGCAAACGCATCTTTACGTTTGGCTGTTTCAGCCTCATAACCCATACTCGTCCATACATCCGTGGTCACCAAGTCCGCTCCCTGAGCGGCGGCCATCGGGTCGGTAAATATCTTCAAATGCGAGCGATCACTTGCAGCTATACGCTTATCTTCCATAGCATAGGCGGCTGGTGTTGCGACATTCAAGGTAAATCCAAAAATGCGTGCGGCTTCGAGCCATGTATAGCTCATGTTGTTGGCGACCTTGCGGTGAAATTGCCGGGGCTTCAAACCCAGCGCTTTGGTCAGCATGCTCAACAATTCCTGAAACGCCCCAAACGGGCACAGCCAGCC
>JANPNU010000155.1:0-5628 GCA_031427615.1 Burkholderiales bacterium | reverse complement strand
GCGGCGGCGGCGCGCCGCTTGATTGGCAATTGCTGGGTGCGGCGGATCTGAATGGGGATGGCGCGGCGGATATGGTGTATATCAGCCCGACCAAACAAGTGCGGGTTTTGATGGCCACAGCGCAACGTACCTGCGCCAATTTTTCGGCTGGGACCATTCCAACCGGCTTTAGTGCGGAGCAGCTTGCCGATTTCACCGCGAATGGTCGCGCGGAAATTTTGTTGCGCAACAATTCCACCGGCGAGGTACGATTAATGGCACTTGACGCGGTAGGGTTGGCGCTACCGCCATTCGTAATCAACCCGCTTCAGGATCCCCAAGATGCCCCTTGCACCGCGACCACGACCACTATTTCCAATTCGTTGATTACCTTGCCATCGACCGACCCGACCTGGCGTTTTTATGCGGCTGAAGATGTCGATGGGGATGGTCGCCATGACATCATTTGGCGACAGGCAAGTGGCCAATTAACGCTGTGGAAAATGAACGGCACCTTTGCGCCAACGGTCACCACCAATGCTGGCACGGCACCCGCTGGTTTTCAACCGAATTCACCGACACCAGCAACGTCACCGGTGTTTTGAATTGGTGCGTGGCGTGAATTGACCGGATGGGATTCCTCACAACTGGCGGTTCGGAATGACAGTGATTTTTTTGCGCTGCGCCCGTAGACATCGTTACCCCGTGGGCAAACGCGCTGTCCCGTCAACCCGCCAACCAATAAAACTTGTCATTCCGAACAGTTTTATGTGAGGAATCTCATTTGTCAAAAAAACCTCACTATGGGTTGCCAATTCCCAGCTTGATGCGGATTGGATTCCTCACCAAAAGCGGTTCGGAATGACAGTAAATTATTTACGACAGTCGACGATTGGCATCAAGGATTTTTTTGCAAGCCCGTTAAATGTTCCACCGCGCGCTCCAGCATACGATCGCGATTCAACAAATAGTCTTGGCGCGTTAGTTTGACTTCAATGTGGGGGGTGACGCCGCTGCCTTCAACCCGGCTGCCGTTTTTGGTGACAAAACCGATTTCGCTATAGGCCAATTGTGCGCCGCCGGGCACATCG
Source organism: Burkholderiales bacterium (assembly GCA_031427615.1). GTDB lineage: Bacteria > Pseudomonadota > Gammaproteobacteria > Burkholderiales > Usitatibacteraceae > UKL13-2. The sequence continues at coordinate 4,558 of JANPNU010000155.1, read as the reverse complement.
GCGAGGCCCAGATAACCCAGCAGACAGCCACAGGTACGAGTACCGATCAGGGTGGCGCGTCCGGACTCTTTCATCACCACCGAAAATATTTCAGACGCGGACGCCGAGCTTTCATTGGTCAGCAACACCAGCGGTTTGGTATAGGCATTGGCACCACTGCCTTTGAGGGTCGGTTGCATTTTCATGGTGTTAACAAAGAAAAGTTTGTGCGGTTGACCGGTGCGGGTCAACAACGTCACGCCTTTCAGTTCGTCCTTAAAAAAACGATTCAGCAAATTGGATGACATCGCCGACGAGCCGCCACCGTTGTTACGTAAATCGATAATCATGCCCGGTGTGTCTTTCATACGCTCGATCTCGGCCACAATGCCGCGCTCCATGCTGCCGACAAATCCTGAAAACCGAATGTAACCAAAGCCGGATGGCAGGATGCGCGGCGTGTGTTCCGGAAGCGCCGAAAATTTGCGACGTTTCATGGTGATGGCAATGTCGGTTCCGTCATCCCGGCTAAAAACCATGCTGGCGGTGCTGTCGATGTCACCTGAATTAATTTTTCGGGTTGCGCCACGGCTGCGCGCCCACGGCGTGGAGGTGTCGCGCGCCTCGGTGACTAGGCGACGATAAAGTGTCAGCGCCGGTTCACCATTAATTGTTTTGATGCTCATGCCGGCACGTACACCTGCCCAAAACCCATCCGATTGTGGATGCACCGATGTAACAATGATGGTGTTGTCAATCTCGGCAAATCCCAGTCCCAGGGAATGAGATTCACTATTTTTTTGTTGTTGCACCAACTTTGGTGAATGCACACGGGTGTGTGAATCCTTCAATTCACCGGTCATTTTGTCGAGTAATTCCCAGTATTCATCGTCGGTTTTTGCGGCAAGGATGCGCGGCTCGTATTGTCGGCGCACCCCCTGCCAGTCCAGCCCGTTTAGTTTGTGATCGTAATAACGTTCATTCACCGTCGTCCAGACAAAATCAAGGGCGTCGCGCCGCCAATGTTCGTTGGGCGAGGGCACCGGCACATCCGGTGTCAGCAATGGCGTGCTGGTGCGCGACAAAATTCGTTGTGGATCAATCATGGCGCAGCCGGAAATGATCAAAACGAGGGCGAGGGCAACAATAAAACGAATCGGCTGGGTCATGACGTTGGCGGGGAGGTGAAGGATGAGGATGGATTGCGTCCGCATGGGTGGCGGCCGGGTACATCTGGGTAAATAACGCGGAAAAGTCGAAGTTTATCAGCAACCTATGCGGACGATTTCTCGTGCGACAGGGTTTCCGGTAAAATTTAACTGCCGTTTTGAGAGTGACACAATCGTTCTCAAAGGATCGGCTTAATTTGTATGATTTGTTGCCAAACCGGTGCAGCGTACAAATTGAAACGACGCTTTGGCCCAATGCATTGGGTCGGAAATACCGAAAACAAAATTTGAGGAGTTCGTCGATGTCTGCAGTTGCTGGTGCCACCCCGGATTCCACCTTGTCCGCCCATTCCGCTCCGTCTGAGGCGGCCATTACGCTCGACGACAAATACCTGCTTGATCATGGCCGGGTCTATTTAACCGGCACCCAGGCGCTGGTGCGCCTGCCGATGATTCAGCGCCAACGCGATCTGGCTGCGGGAATCAACACCGCGGGATTCATCTCAGGGTATCGTGGCTCCCCGCTGGGCGCCTACGATCAGGCGCTGTGGAAAGCCAAATCGTTCCTCAAGGACAAACACATATTTTTCACGCCTGGTGTGAATGAAGAATTGGCCGCCACCGCGGTCTGGGGCACGCAGCAAGTTGGATTATTCGAAGGTGCCAAATACGACGGCGTGTTTGGTATTTGGTACGGCAAAGGCCCGGGTGTGGATCGTTGTGGCGACGTGTTTAAACACGCCAACGCTTTTGGCACCTCCAAACACGGCGGTGTGTTATTGGTGGCAGGGGACGATCACGCCTGCAAATCTTCGACGCTGCCGCACCAATCCGAACACGCCTTTGATGCGGCGATGATTCCGGTGTTGTATCCAACCGGCGTGGCCGATTTGATTGAGTTGGGATTACACGGCATCGCCATGTCGCGTTATTCGGGCTGCTACGTCGCGTTTAAGTGTGTGTCCGATACGGTGGACGCATCGGCGTCGGTTGACCTCGATATTGATTTCCCCAGAATTTTGCTGCCGGAAGATTTTCAGATGCCGGCGGGGGGCCTGCACATTCGCTGGCCGGATTCGCCGCTTGATCAGGAGCAGCGTTTACAGCACGACAAAATTTACGCGGCGCTGGCATATGCGCGGGTGAATAAACTCAACCGGGTCACGATCGGCGCACAAGATTCGGGTAAACCGGCGCGGCTCGGCATCATTGCTTCCGGCAAGAGTTATCTCGACACCATGCAGGCATTGGAAGATCTGGGAATCGACGCCCGTCATGCCGGCGAAATTGGTCTACGGGTCATGAAAGTCGGCATGCCGTGGCCGTTGGAATCAACATCCGTCCGTGAATTTGCCAGTGGACTCGACGAAATTTTGGTGGTGGAAGAAAAACGCCAACTGATCGAGTATCAGCTCAAGGAGCAACTTTATAACTGGCGTGATGATGTGCGGCCACGCGTCGTTGGCAAATATGATGAACACGGTGAATGGGAAGTGTCGCGTCCGGAATGGTTGCTGCCGGCCTCGGGTGAACTCACCCCGGCGATGATTGCGCGTGTGATCGCCAATCGCATTGGCAAGTTTTACACTTCAAAAATTGTGCAGGCCCGCCTGAAATTTATTGAAGACAAAGAAACGGCACTGGCGCAGCCACGTGCCAAGGTGGCGCGTATCCCGTACTATTGTTCCGGCTGCCCACACAACACCAGCACACGGGTGCCGGAAGGCTCCAAAGCACTCGCCGGTATCGGCTGCCACTATATGGCGACCTGGATTCGCCCCGAGGCGACCATGACCTTTACACAGATGGGTGGGGAGGGCGTGCCGTGGGCGGGCATTGCGCCGTTCACCAACACCAAACACGTGTTTGCCAATCTGGGCGACGGCACCTATTTTCATTCTGGATTGTTGGCGATTCGTGCGGCGGTCAGTGCCAAGGTCAACATCACTTACAAAATTTTGTACAACGACGCGGTTGCCATGACCGGTGGCCAGCCGGTCGACGGGCCACTCGACGTGGCGCAGATCACGCGGCAGGTGCACGCCGAGTCGGTCGGCAAAATTGTGGTGGTGACCGATGAGCCGGACAAATACCCGGCAGACACCAATTTCGCGCCGGGGGTGACGGTGCATCACCGTGATGAACTCGACGCGATTCAGCGTCAACTGCGCGAGCTTTCTGGCGTGACCATTCTGGTTTACGACCAAACCTGTGCGGCTGAAAAGCGGCGCCGTCGCAAGCGTGGCACCTTCCCGGATCCGCAAAAACGGGTGGTCATTAATGATCTGGTGTGTGAAGGCTGTGGTGACTGCGGTAAAAAATCGAATTGCCTGTCGATCATGCCACTCGAAACCGAGCTCGGTCGCAAACGCGCCATCGATCAATCTTCATGTAACAAGGATTTTTCCTGTGTGAAGGGTTTTTGTCCCTCGTTTGTGACCATCGAAGGCGGCACCCTGCGCAAGAAAAAAGCGGTGCTGCAAGAAGTGTTGTCGGCCTTGCCGGAGCCAACGTTGCCGGCGCTGGATCCGCCATGGGGAATCTTGGTGACGGGTGTGGGCGGTACGGGCGTGGTCACCATTGGTGCCTTGTTGGGCATGGCCGCACACTTGGAAAACAAAGGTGTGGCGGTACTCGACATGACCGGTCTCGCCCAAAAGGGCGGCAGTGTCTATACCCACGTGCGTATCGCCAAACAGCCGGAAGATATTTTTGCGGTGCGCATTGCCGCCGGTGAAGCCAATGCCTTGCTCGGCTGCGACATGATTGTCTCAACCTCCGACGAAGCCATCGCCAAAATGCAAAAGTCGCTCACGCGTGGTGTGGTGAATGCTGACGTCGCCACCACTGGTGAATTCACCAAGAACACCGATTTGCACATTCCGGTCGGGGAGCTTGAGGCAACCTTGCAAGCCACCATGGCGGAAGTTGCGTTTGTGGATGCGACTCAACTGACAACAGCATTAATGGGCGACGCGATTTTTACCAACCCGTTTGTGATGGGTTACGGTTATCAGCTTGGTTTGATTCCGTTGGCCTCGGCGTCGATCTTGCGAGCCATTGAATTAAACGGCACGGCAGTGGAAAAAAACAAACAGGCGTTTGAGTGGGGCCGTCGTGCGGCGGTCGATATGGCGGCCGTCAAAAAAGCGGCGTTTCCGACGCCACCGATCAGCGGGTTATACAAACTCTCCGAGTCGGTTGATGAAATGGTGTCACGTCGGCGGGAATTTTTGACGGGATATCAGAATGCCAGCTATGCCGATCGTTACGCAGCATTGATCAAGCGCGTGGCCGATTTTGAGGAGAAAAATTTCCCCGGCAAAAAGTCACTCGCCGCTGCCGTGGCGCGTTACTACTTCAAAGTTTTGGCTTACAAAGACGAATACGAAGTCGCGCGCCTGTACAGC
>JANPNU010000154.1:0-4341 GCA_031427615.1 Burkholderiales bacterium | reverse complement strand
GCGGGGCATGGTGTGATGAAAAAGGCGCCGGCAAACTCGACTATCGTCTGGTTTGTCATGTTCGTGGTGAATGGTTTGGCAACCCCAACGCGGCGGACGACATGACGTTTTCGCTATTTGATTTGGTCGCCCACGCCGCCAGAACCCGACCACTCAAAGCCGGCACATTGATCGGCAGCGGCACGGTTTCCAATCACGACGTGGCAACCGGTTACGCATGCATCATGGAAAAACGTCTGGTTGAACAGGTCGAGCTTGGCGAAGCCCGGGAAGATTTTTTACGATTTGGTGATACGGTTGAAATTGACATGTTTGACCACCAGGGTGAAACGATTTTTGGTTCAATCAAAAATCGTCTGGTCAACACCAAGGATTCGTGATGGCCGGCCAGACAGATCATTCATTACGCGGCGACTACACCGATACTCGGCCCGACTACACGGTCGATCAGGATTACAGTCACTACACGCCGCAGGAACAGGATTTATGGAAGCGTCTTTATGCCCGCCAATCGGCATTGGTGCCGCAATTTGCGTGTGATGAATTTATTGATATTTTGCAGTCGTTGAATTTTGGCACGGGCATCCCGCATTTTGACGAAATCAATACCAAACTTTTCCCGGCATCAAGATGGACATTGGTCGCAGTCCCCGGGCTGGTGCCAGATGATGTGTTTTTCACTCACCTCGCCAATCGGCGGTTTCCTGTTTCCGTGTGGATCCGTAAACCGGAAGAGTTTGAGTACATCGTTGAACCCGACATCTTTCACGATTTTTTTGGTCATGTGCCGATGTTGTTTAACCCCGTCTTTGCCGACTATCTGGAAGCGTACGGCAAAGGCGGCGTCAAGGCGATCGGCTTGAACGCGCTCGACTATCTGGCGCGTTTGTATTGGTATACCGTTGAATTTGGCCTGATCCAGACAGCGAAGGGATTACGCACCTATGGCGCCGGCATTTTATCGTCTGCGGGCGAGTTGCCTTACTGCGTTGGCAGCCCAAAACCAAACCGGATCAAGTTTGATTTGTTGCGGGTGATGCAATCCCGCTACAAGATTGATACGTTTCAAGAAACCTATTTTGTCATCGATAGTTTTAAGCAGCTTTTTGATGCAACCGCGCCGGATTTCACGCCGCACTATGCCGAACTCGCCGGTCGCATCGACTTGGCCGCAAATGAAATTACGATGACTGATCAGCTGGTGAAAGATCAATAACGGCAGGTATTTTCAGCCATTATTGCCTTGAACGCCGCCTAGGCTGGTGGCTTTGTGTCGATAAATTCCTGGCGTAATTCCATGCGTCCAACCCACGCTGCCAGGTTCGGATACGTTGCGCGCCATGTGACTTCCGGCAAACGAAACTCAACCCAGAGTAATGCGCAAGCTAACGCAATGTCAGCCAGCGTGAATACTTCGCCGTGACAGAATTTGCGATCGCCGAGTTCACGTGCGGCGGCGGCAATGGCGCTTTCGAGTTTGCCAAATTGACGGGCGATCCAGTCGTTGCTTTGTAACTCTGCGGCGCGCTTACGCTCTAAAAAAACTGCAATACCCGCGTCGGCAATACCATCACCCAACGCTTCCCAGCGTTTAACCATCGCGCGTTCACGATTGTTTTCAGGGATCAGCCGTGAGCCGGGCGTCACACCGTCCAAATATTCAACGATTACCCGCGAATCAAATAACGCCGTGCCGTCATCCAGCACCAGCACGGGAATTTTGCCGAGCGGGTTAAACAACTGGATCTGGCTCGTGGCTGCCCAAACGTTTTCATCCACCCAATCGGCGTCGAGATGCCGTTCGGCAAGAACAATACTGACTTTACGGGCGTAGGGGCTGGTTTTGGAGGCGATGAGTTTCATATTGATCTACAAATTAATTTCGCAAATTATACCAGTGTGCCGGATGCGTTCCCGCCTGATCGGGATCGGTCGCCAGCCGCAACCTGTCAGTTTAATTTTGTCGCCGTGTTAAAATTTTGTATTCCCGCCAGAGAGGAATTCGCCCATGCACCTGCCCCTTTCCGCCCTTTCCGCACTTTCGCCACTCGATGGTCGTTACGAAAAAAAAGTGGCCCATCTACGCGAATTTTTCAGTGAATTCGCGCTGATTAAAAACCGTGTGCACGTTGAAATCGAATGGCTGATTGCGTTGAGCCAAGAGGCGGCACTTGCTGAGATCACGCCATTCTCAGCGGTAACTATCACCGAACTGAGAGAGCGAGCCAAGTCCTTTTCGATAACCGATGCCGAGCGGGTCAAGGAGATCGAGGCGACCACCAATCACGACGTCAAAGCTGTCGAGTATTGGTTACGGGAAACGTTTTCCGCAAATGCGGAAATGGTAAAAGCGAATGCGTTTATTCATTTCGCCTGCACTTCCGAGGACATCAACAACCTTTCCCACGCATTGATGCTGAGCCAGGCACGACATGATTGCCTGCTGCCGGTGCTACACGGCACCGAAATCAAAATTATTTCGCTGGCGCACGAACATGCCGCACTAGCCATGCTCGCCCATACCCATGGGCAACCCGCTTCGCCAACCACCCTCGGCAAAGAAATGGCCAATGTGGCGGCACGATTACAACGCGCCATTGCCGCGATTGAGGCGGTGATCATTCTCGGCAAAATAAACGGGGCGGTAGGCAATTACAACGCGCATCTTGCCGCCTATCCGGATTTTGATTGGCCGGCCTTTGCGCAAAAATTTGTCGGGCAACTTGGTGTGACGCTTAATCCGTACACCATCCAAATCGAACCGCACGACTACATGGCTGAATTATTTGACGCCGTGGCGCGAACCAATACTATCTTGATCGACCTGAATCGTGACATTTGGGGTTATATCGCCAAAGGTTATTTCAAACAACGAACCAAAGCCGGTGAGATCGGCTCGTCCACCATGCCGCACAAAGTCAATCCGATTGATTTCGAAAACTCTGAAGGAAATCTGGGGCTGGCAAACGCGGTACTGCGCCACCTGTCGGAAAAACTACCCCTATCAAGATGGCAACGCGATTTGACTGACTCAACCGTACTGCGCAACATGGGGGTCGCGCTTGGTTATTCACTGCTGGCTTATGAGTCTCTGAACAAAGGATTACACAAACTTGAGGCCAACCCGTCCGTCCTTGCCGCAGATCTCGACCGCCAGTGGGATGTCTTGGCCGAACCGGTGCAAACGGTCATGCGCAAATACGGTATCACCGATGCCTATGAACAATTAAAGGACTTGACGCGCGGCAAAGGCGGCATCGACCGTGAATCCATGCACCAATTTATTAATGGCCTGGCAATTCCACAACATGAAAAAACGGCGCTGCTGGTAATGACACCGGCAACTTATATTGGCTGTGCAGTCAAGCTCGCGCAAGCAATCAAACCGTAGTCCGCTTCCTCAGCCGCTCCCTGCCAAAAAGATTCTACTCATGGCGTCCTCTAATATGGCTTCGCTAACCGATACCACTGTGTTCCGCAAGACTGTGGCGGGTATTGCTGAATTAGCCACGCGCAACCAGTCACTGCAACAGCGTTTTCGTCGCACCCTGATTCTGATTGATGGGAAAAAAGACCTGGCCGCCATGTCGGCATTATTGCGGCCCGGCGAGATTGAGGAGGTGTTTCCTCATTTGCTGGAACTCGGACTGATCGAACTGGTTACCGAAATGACGGTTGCTGACAATCCCGAGTACGTTTCCATGGTTCCGGCGGCGCGCGATTCGGACGTGTTTGCGGAAATTCGCGCCCATACGATTGAGCGTGTCCGCCACGTTTTTGGAGACAAGGCAAACAGCCTCGTCGGCGAAATCGAACGCACCGGCACGGCTGAGGAATTGCGCATCAAACTACGCAGCCTTGAGCATATTTTTACCACGGTGCTCGGTAATGAGGATGGGGTCAAACTGGCGCGCGAAATCGGGCACGCCCTGTTGGAGCTGGTACCGCGGCCGGAATAAGACCGTACACCTGCATTCAATTTCAACACCACAGCCGTGTCGTCACCGGTCGCAAGCAATCAGCTTTCGGCTTGCGGATTCAGGCGTGCAAATTTCCCCGCCATTTTGTTGAGGGCATTTAAATACGCTTTGGCCGAAGCCATCACAATATCGGTATCCGAACCAATCCCATTTACCACCCGGCCGCCCTTGCTCAACCGCACCGTCACTTCACCTTGACTATCCGTGCCTTCAGTCACATTGTTGACGGAGTAAAGCAGCAACTCCGAATCACTGTGAACAACCGTCTCGAGCGCTTTAAAAGTCGCGTCCACCGGTCCGGCACCTTTTGCCTCACAACGCACTTCCCGGCCATGGTCCGAAATGACCAGCTTGGCGTAGG
>JANPNU010000153.1:0-1889 GCA_031427615.1 Burkholderiales bacterium | reverse complement strand
GAAATGGGCATGACGTTGAGTGAGCCTGCGACTTGGGAAATTTCTTTGACAATAAACCGCGCCGTGATTGGTGTACCGTCGTAATGCAACACCGCCATCAATTTGGCCGGGTCCATGCCGAGCTCGGCGACAAGTAAGGTCCGTAATTGTGCGTCGCGATTTTGTTCGACAACAAACACCTGCGCGTGTGCCTCAATAAAATCGGTCACGGTCTGGCTGAATGGAAAAGCGCGAATCCGCAGCGTATTCACGTGAATGCCATTGGCATCCAGCAGTTCGATGGCTTCGGCCATCGCAGGGCTGGTGGAGCCATAAAAAATCACACCCAGTTTGGTTTTGCCGTGGTTCGCATTTTCATGCACCACAGGTTGTGGCACCAGTGATTTGGCGGTTTCAAATTTATGCAATAACCGCGACATATTGTCCACATAGTCGCCGCCGGCTTCGCTGTATTTTGCGTAGCGGTCACGGCTGGTGCCGCGGGTGAAATACGCGCCCTTGGTTGGGTGGGTGCCGGGGTAGGTGCGAAAGGTAATGCCATCATTATCCACATCCAAATAACGGCCAAAAACCTTGCCCGCTTCCAATTCCTCTGCGGTCATGACTTTGCCGCGGTCGTAGGCGCGCTTGTCATCCCACACAAATGGTTTGCACAGGCGTTGGTTCATGCCGATATCCAAATCGGTCATGACAAATATCGGTGTTTGCAAACGGTCGGCAAGATCGAGTGCGGTCGCCGACATTTCAAAACACTCGTGCGGGTCTTCGGGGAACAACAACACGTGTTTGGTATCGCCGTGTGATGCGTATGCACACGACAACACATCTGATTGTTGGGTGCGGGTCGGCATGCCGGTCGATGGTCCGCCGCGCTGCACATTGATGATGGTGATCGGGATCTCGGCAAAATACGCCAGACCAATAAATTCTTGCATCAACGACACGCCCGGGCCGGAGGTGGCGGTGAAGGCGCGTGCGCCATTCCAGCCGGCGCCGACAATCATGCCGATCGATGCCAGCTCATCTTCGGCTTGCACGATGGCGAATTTGTTTTTGCCGGTGTCGGCATCAACCCGGAATTTTTGGCACCACTTGGTGAAGGCTTCGGCCACCGATGAAGATGGCGTGATCGGATACCATGCACACACGGTCGCGCCGCCATACACACAGCCAAGCGCGGCGGCACTATTGCCTTCAATAAAGATGCGGTCACCCACACAGTCGCGCCGCTCGACTTTCAGGCAAATCGGCTGAAAATGTTTTTCGGCGTAATCGCGCCCCAAATGCAGGGCAATTTTGTTGGAGTCGAGCAGACGCTCTTTGCCTTTGTATTGTTCGGCAAATAGCTTTTCAATATCAGCGGCATCGATGCCGAGCAAAAATGACAACGCGCCGAGATAGATGATGTTTTTGAACAGTTGCCGTTCGCGTGAATCGGTGTAGGTTGAATTGCTGATTTCGGTCAGCGGCATGCCCAGAATATGAATATCGTCACGAAATTTGGAGGGCGGCAACGCCTTTGAGTTATCGTAAAACAGATAACCACCGGGAGACAGCTCCTTGACATCGGCGTCCCAGGTTTGCGGATTCATCGCCACCATGAAGTCCACACCGCCACGGCGGCCGAGGTGACCCTTTTCGGTCACACGCACTTCGTACCAGGTCGGCAGGCCCTGAATGTTTGATGGAAAAATATTGCGCGGGCTGACCGGCACACCCATTCGTAATATTGATTTGGCAAATAACTCGTTGGCCGAGGCCGAACCGGAGCCGTTGACGTTGGCGAATTTCACAACGAAGTCGTTGATGGCGGTGATGGGCGTGATGGGAGGGGCAGAAGTCGTCATTATTCGGCTGCCTGTGGCATGGGTTCTGGTTTCGGCGTGGGG
>JANPNU010000152.1:0-1835 GCA_031427615.1 Burkholderiales bacterium | reverse complement strand
GGTCGCGAAGGAAGAACAGCGGCATCAGTCCTTGATGGCTGAGGCCGGTTTCCTTGCCAAGAAGTAGCTCTTAAAAATAGCCCCGCGCACAATTTCGGGGCTATTTTTTCGCCCAATTTGCCCGTCCATGCTCAAGCCCCGGGCATTTCCGTACCGAATTGACAGGAGTGCCTGTGAAAATCGCCGAAGACAAGTCCGCAGTGTCGGTCAAAGTAATGGATGCGGCAACCGCCGTCGCCATCTTCCTTTTTGGCGCCGTCGTCATTTGGGACAGTGCAAGGCTGGGTGCCAAATGGGGCTCTGATGGTCCTGAGGCGGGTTACTTTCCCTTTTATATCGGCTTGATTCTCTGCATCGCCAGCTTGGTCAACTTTGTCGCGGCGATACGCGAGAAAGGCAGCGGGTCTTTCGTTAGTGTGACGTCGTTGAAAATGATTCTCTCCGTCATCGTGCCAACCATTTTTTATGTTTGCCTGATTGGCGGCGTGGGGCCGATGCCCGCGCTCGGCATCTATGTGGCGTCCACCATTTTCATTGCGCTGTTCATGAAGTGGTTGGGCAAATACGCATGGCCGATTACCGTCGCGGTTTCAGTAGGCGTGCCGGTTGTCTTCTTCGTGCTATTTGAAGTCTGGTTCAAAGTGCCGTTACCCAAAGGCCCGCTCGAAGCCGCACTTGGCTTGGCCTGAGGAGAACCTGAATGGATGAAATCAATAGCTTGATGCAGGGCTTCAGCGTTGCGCTCACGCCTTACAACCTTGGCCTGATGTTGGTGGGCGTGATCCTTGGAGTCTTCATTGGTGTATTGCCGGGTCTGGGCGGTGCCAATGGTGTTGCCATCCTTTTGCCACTGACGTTTTCGATGAATCCGACGTCGGCCATCATAATGCTTTCCTGCATCTACTGGGGTGCCCTGTTCGGCGGTGCCATCACCTCCATCCTCTTTAATATTCCTGGCGAGCCGTGGTCGGTCGCGACCACCTTTGATGGCTATCCCATGGCGCAACAGGGGCGGGCGGGCGAGGCACTGACGGCCGCATTCACGTCATCCTTTATCGGCGCGCTTGTGGCTGTGTTGATGATCACCTTTACGGCACCGCTGGTCGCCAGATTTGCGCTGAAGTTCGGGCCACCGGAATACTTTGCAGTGTATCTGCTGACGTTTTGTAGTTTTGTCGGCATGTCCAAGGGTTCTCCATACAAGACTATTTCCGCGATGATGCTGGGCTTCGCGCTCGCTGCCGTTGGCCTCGACACGGTTACCGGACAACTGCGACTGACGTTTGGTTTTACCGAAATGCTCAAGGGCTTTGACTTCCTCATTGCAGTGATAGGTCTGTTCGGTATCGGTGAAATCTTGCTGACGATCGAGGAAGGGCTCGCATTCAAGGGGGCTGAAGGCAAAATCAAGATGCGTGTTGTTATCGACACTTGGAAGCAATTGCCAAAATATTGGAAGACCACGATTCGCTCGTCAGTGATCGGCTGCTGGATGGGAATTACACCGGGTGGTGCAACCCCCGCATCGTTTATGGGCTACGGCGTCGCCAAGAGCATGTCGCCGAACGGCGCAAATTTTGGCAACGGAGAAATGGAAGGTGTTGTGGCACCGGAAACGGCAGCCCATGCGGCGGGCACTGCCGCGCTGTTGCCAATGCTCACGCTCGGTATCCCCGGCTCGCCAACCGCGGCGGTGTTACTCGGCGGATTGTTGATATGGGGATTGCAGCCCGGGCCTCTGCTCTTCACGGAGCAAAAGGATTTTGTCTGGGGCCTGATCGCTTCAATGTATTTGGGCAATATCGCCGGTTTGATCGTGGTGCTCACCACCGTAC
>JANPNU010000151.1:0-11127 GCA_031427615.1 Burkholderiales bacterium | reverse complement strand
GGGGCGCGCTGGTTTGATGTTTTGCAAATTGCTGGACACAATGGAGTGCGTCGCCGACTCCGTTGAAGATTATGTGAAAAAGGCCATTACCATTGCCAACAATGGTGCGCTTCGCCAATCAATAAAAGAAAAAATACTAATGAATAATGCCGTGATTTTCGAAAATCATGGTGCCGCTGCAAAGGATTTTGCAAAATTTCTTCAGGTCAGTTGCAGCTGGTGGACGCGCGCGGCAGGGATAGGACGCTTCTTGCGGCTGTTAAAATATATAGCACACTTGGGCGTCAGCGCCTGCCGCAACAGCATAAAGTGAGCGGGTACGGCATGGCACCTATATCGCAATCATGCACGCGATACTGACGAGATTTGCCGCCCCATATTGAATTGAAATGTATAGAGCTTATTTATGACCGCGCCATCAAAATTGCCGTCGATTTATGTGACACAACCGTCGCTTCCGCCTCTGGGTGAGTTCATTTCATATCTTGAAAAAATCTGGTCAAACAAGATTCTCACGAATGGCGGCCCTTTTCATCAGCAACTCGAAGAGGCGATGTGTGAATATTTGGGCGTTAAGCATCTCTGCCTCTTCACCAACGGCACCATCGCATTGATTACCGCCCTGCAGGCGCTTCGTATTGCAGGCGAAGTCATCACCACCCCATATTCCTTTGTTGCGACCACACATTCGTTGTTATGGAACGGCATTCGTCCGGTGTTCGTCGACATTGACCCGATATCCCTCAATCTTGACCCGGATAAAATCGAGGCTGCGATCACATCCGAAACCACCGCGATCATGCCAGTGCATTGTTACGGTCGCCCTTGCGACGTCGACCGCATTCAGAAAATTGCCAACAAATATGATCTGAGAGTCATATACGACGCGGCCCACGCCTTTGGTGTGCAGCACAATGGCCGGAGTGTTCTCATCCATGGCGATCTTTCTGTTTTAAGTTTTCATGCCACCAAGGTATTCAACACCTTTGAAGGTGGTGCAATAGTGTGCCCTGATATTGAAACCAAGAGGCACATCGACAATTTAAAAAACTTTGGCTTCGAAGACGAGGTGACAGTAGTTGCGGCTGGCATCAACGGAAAAATGAGTGAGATCAATGCCGCTTTTGGACTGCTGCAACTTGGCTATATCAATGAGTCGCTACAACAACGCAAAACAATTGATGTGCAATACCGAAAGGGGTTGGCTGGTATAAAAGGAATCCATTGCCTGTCCGATTCGGGTGGAAATATGGCCAATTACGCATACTTCCCCATTCTCGTGCGGCCAGACTATCCGATGAGTCGAGACGAATTATTTGAATTGCTAAAGAGTCACAATATTTTTGCGCGACGATACTTTTACCCGCTTATAAGCGATTTTCCGATGTACCAATCCCTGCCATCGGCCAGCCATACAAATTTGCCGGTTGCGCGGCAAGCGGCGGCCGAAGTAATTTGCCTGCCAATCTATCCGGAACTGTCTGCTGCGCAGGTTGACTCAATCATTGCAATTGTTGCCAGCGCGGTCGCCTGATGAAAAGCATCGCCATTATGCAGCCGTATTTTTTTCCATATATCGGCTATTTTCAGTTGATTCAGGCTGTGGACACATTTGTTGTCTATGACAACATTCAATATACCAAGAAAGGCTGGATAGCCCGTAATCGATTTTTAAGAAACGGAATGGCCGAGACCTTTTCGATTTCTCTGCAAAAAGCACCTGAAGGTCTTGACGTATTTGGACGCTTAATTTCACGCGAATTCAGAAAAGACAAGCTTCTTAATCAGCTTCGGGAGACTTATAGGGGGGCGCCATACTTCGAGCAATTTTTTCCAACCATTGAAAAGTCTATTTTGAATGGCGAAACCAACCTGTTTCACTTCATTCATAACTCAATTGTGGACACTTGCAAATACTTGGAAATTGAGACCAAGATAATCGTTTCATCATCGGTGCAAATCGACCACTCATTACGAGCCGAGGAGAAAATCAAAGCGCTTTGCAAGAAGGTCGATGCCGATATATATATAAATGCAATTGGTGGGCAGACGCTTTACACAAAGGAAAATTTCAAGTCATGCGGACTGGACTTGCTATTCTTGAAGTCGAGGCCATTTGAGTACAAACAATTCAACGCCAATTTTGTCCCCTGGCTCTCCATCATTGACGTCATGATGTTTAACTCTTCCAGAGACCTACGAAACTATCTTGTCTCTGGATATGACCTAATCTAATAGACCAGGCAAAAAATGCATTGGAAAAAAATTGGGAAAATTTTCGACCCGACGGCTGTCAAACTACCGAACGCCTGCACTGATTTTGCACAGTCACCCCAAGCAATTGTCTTTGACAACTTTGTAAGAATTTATTTTTCGACGCGATCATTTGATAACGTCAGTAGAAAATATCTGAGTCATATCGCCTTTGTCGACATGGCGCTCAATCTCCGCGACATCATTGCTGTATCTGCGCATACAGTCATCGAATTGGGTAAGCGAGGCTGTTTCGACGAACACGGCATTTTTCCAATGAATGTAGTCCGCCATGGAGAACTCTTATATGGATATACGTCTGGCGTAAATCGCAGATTGTCTGTACCCGTTGATACAGCAATAGGCCTTGCTGTTAGCCGCGACAACGGCCTGACCTTCCAACGACTTGGCGACGGACCAGTCTTATCGGCATCGTTGCACGAACCCTGCATAGTCGCGGATCCATTCGTTATGCTCCACGACAATACATTTCATATGTGGTACATCTTTGGTGCCAGCTGGAGAATCTTTCCGGGTGAAACCGTGCCCGACAGGCTTTACAAGATTGCCCATGCGACATCCTCAGACGGGATCAACTGGAAAAAGGAGGAAGGCAGACAGGTGATCGAATGTCGCCTTGGGGACGACGAGTGTCAGGCACTTCCGACGACCATCGAAATCGCCGACAAATACCATATGTTTTTTTGCTATCGCCACCCTCACGATTTCCGGAAAAACATGGAACGCGGATACCGAATCGGCCACGCATGTTCACATGATCTTGCAAAATGGACGCGCAACGACAAGGAGATGGGAATAGATGTCAGCCCTGGCGACTGGGATTCGGACATGTTGTGTTACCCGCATGTATTTAGCTGCAACGGATGCGTCTACATGCTCTACAACGGCAATGAATTTGGCCGTTATGGTTTTGGGTTAGCCGTTCTAGAGGACTGAATCAAACTCGCCGTAAAGAATGACCATCATAGACATGAAATTTCTTTGGCGAAGGTAAAGCTTGATGTCAGGCGCAATTTTCTTTAGGAGTATTGGTGTCCTGAAATAGTCTTCCTTGGTGTGCAATCTGACGACAACCCGCGGTCGGCATTTTCGAATTGTCTCGGCCGCCCCTGCAAGCGCGCGATTTTCGGCACCATTAATGTCGAGCTTGATCAATGACACCGAACATCCTAGCCCCCCCAATATCGAGTCAATTGTATCAACGTTAATTTCATGTTCGCCGTGGTCGGCAATCTGATTGTCGATATGCATTTCTTTCGCGACAAAACGCAGCGTGTCTCGCTTGTCCCATGCGCCGACGTTGACTGGAATAACATTCGAAAACCCACGCGCCTGAATTGTCGCCAGCAAGTTTCCAAAATTTTTCTTGTCCGGTTCTAACGAGATTATTTTTTGGTATTCACCGCCCGTCAAATCGTTGAATTCGCAAATAGTGTCGCCGTTGTAGCCGCCAACATCCAACAAGACTTCGTCTTTGCGTACCGAGAACTCTGATGCGGGGAAATACAGGTTGTCCAACCGCACATATGGTTTTACGTACTCCAGGCTTTCATTTATTTTGGTGTTGATTGACGCAACGTATGTGTCCTTGGAAAGCGCGTCCTCAAACAATTCAGCCGCCAAATCAAACTGGTCAATATGCGCCCTCACAAACGCGAAGTCCATAAATGCCTCCGGCATATCGAGATAGTCCGGAATATCGATGACGTGGACTTCAGTTGCGCCTAATATTTTCAGCTTTTCAACACACTCTGTAAAGTTAGTAATGCCGACAATAATCTGAAACGCGTCCAGTTCGACGCCAACTTCTTCGGTTGTTCTGACGGCCAATCCCATAAACGTATCTGCGGTTTTGTGCGCGCGATCGACCATGACCATCTTCACGTCAACATTGTTTGCGGCGAGAAATCGCCGCAATACGTAGGCGTACACACCAGCTCCATACAATAGAACCGGCTTGGACGACTCGCGGATTCTGGTTAAGAGTGCGCGTTGAAAATTTTCTCCGTCAACGATTTGGTCGAAAATCGACATTTACAGAACCCTGGTAAAAATTAATATTGAAGTGCTCAAAATTTCCCCTCACGCTGGGTCGAGAGATCCAGTCATTTCGGCGATGCCGAACCCTTCGCGTCCGAAATCATTGCCGCAATAGAACAACAGGATTCGTCCATCTACCACAATAATCTGGGGGTAACACATCATCTGTGAGTCCCATCCGGTGTCAGACAATTCCAAACCAGCCTTTGAATCATCCCGAGTCCATACCTCAAGGTCGGGAGAGGATGCATAACCGAAACGGTAGGCACCATCAGTGCGCGACGCCTTTCGCCATGCAAAAATTGCGTGCCATTTGCCGTTCAGAAAAAACGGTGAAAATATATCCTGGCATTCGTTTTCAGACAAAGTTGGAACAACGGATTGACCGTCATGACTCCAGCAAATGCCATCGGCTGATGTCGCACAGGCAACATGGTAAACCGGCTCTGATTTAGTTTGATCGAATATCCACTTCTTACAGGTCAAATACCACATGCGCCATTGACCATTTATAGCCTGAACAATCGGCCCGGTCACAAAGTACGGCTCATGCAAACTCAATCCGACGACCGGACCTTGCCCCAATTTTTCGAAGCGCTCACCACCATCACGACTGATTGCCAGCCCGATCGCCAATGTATAAGGCACCGATAGCATACGTGTCCATCCGGAATAGTATGCGTATATGCCGTCGTCCCGCGATACAAAACTGCTTGGCATGATTCCAAACTCGTCAAAAGACCCCGGGTTGCCTAACGGCATCAACGGCGCATTCGAAATGCCCACAATCCGCGTCAAATCGTCCCTCGCCAGATCAACATACCCAGGGTAAGAAACATACTGCAGATCGGCTCCCCGCCTTGGCCGGCTGGCGATATAGACACGAACCACCTTGTCGTCCAAAACGACTGGCGTTGGACATTGCGCGTACTCCTGCATCCAAGGCCTTGGCGCGCTTACCGTCGGATTAAAAATGTTGCCTAGTTTCTTCCACGTAAACATAACGCCCACCATCGGTACGAAAGACTCAAATCTGTAAGCAAGTTTGCTCCTGACACTTACGCCTACCCACATCTTCTACTTATTTCATATCTTCAATTGAACTAAGAAAGTCGAGACTCAAACATCACACTACTCAGCGCCTACTTGAGGGTCGATTTCAATGCTGGCATCGTGGTCATTCTGACAAAATCTGGACTCTCAAGGCGGAATTTTTCGGTGTCGCGGGCGATAAACACGCTCCTCGGTGGGGCACTCTTAATGATCAGCGTTCCCGCGCCAATAAACGAATCTTCGCCAATGGAAAGTTCACCACCAATCGTTGCGTTAAGACCAACAAACGACCTTTCTCCTAACGTAACCGACCCTCCCAAGGTTGCCCCTGCTGCGATCCAACAGTTATCTTGCACGACGGAATGATGACCGACCAGCGTATTGTTCCAAAGAGATACGTTGTTGCCGATTCGCACGCCAGGTTGGATGCCTACGCCATCGAGGATCAAGCAGTTTTCGCCGATATCCAACCACTGCCCACAGTTGGCACGCGGACTGACGTAACTAATCAATGAATATCCCTTGGCCTTTGCTTCTAAGTATTTTTTTGTTCTAGCGCCATTCAGGTCTTGATATCCAATTGCCACAAACATCGACACTACTTCGGGGGGAAATTGACGCTCTATGTCCTCAAAGGGAACCGCTGGGCGTCCGTAATGTCTGGGCACGTTACCAACATCAATATCTAGCCATTCAGAGTCGCAGGTAAACGCAACAACATCGTATTCGCCATCGCGAACAATGTGTTGATATGCAACATCAGCGATCTTTCCCAATCCAAAAATAACCAGTGGCTTCATCTCGTTATATCCTATTGTTTAACAACCGCGTCGCCCGCCCTTGATGCAAAATTCGCCGCACCAAGTGTCACTTCCGCCTATTCTGACCAATCCAGTGGGAGTCCGATCAATTGGGTTAAATGTATAATTTACACATTCAACGAATCGCTTGATTTTGGCACGATATCGAAGTCTGCTCGCTCGGCAAACTGGGCAAAGGCTAAAATATTGTGCCCATGCCTTGCTTGCACAATCTTGTCCCCCTGCGGGGCTTGGTGAGTTGGCGCTTTATAGGAGCGAACACTTAGGCTCCCAACCATCCGGCTGGGCATTTTCTTGAATTGGCTAGTCAATTTAGCCCTGCAGTTCAAAACTAATTTTTGGGGGTTCTGTGCGTTTAGGAGAAGAAAAATTTTACAGGGATCCAATCACACTTGAGCCCCTGATATTGTTAAGCAAGACTTGCAACGGGAATGAAGTAGTTTCAGGCGAAATGATCAGCCCTTCAGGACACCGTTTTGAAATAGTCAATTGCGTTCCAAATTTGGTCTTTCCGTTTGAACTTCCGACGAAGGATCGCAATGCGTTACAGCAATATGAAAAACACGCAGACGCATATGATCGCTATCTACCATTGACCTTTAGCACATACGGGGAAGATGAGCAAGCGATCCGCAATGCAATGATTGACAAGCTCAATCTTACCTCTGACTCCATCGTTTTGGAGACTGGCGCCGGAACCGGTCGCGATTCTGAAATCATCGCACAACGATTGGGCCCCAATGGGAAGCTATATATTCAAGATTTATCCCCATCGTTTCTAGCAAAGAATCTTGAGCGAATGCATGGCACCAGCAAACAGGTAGAACCGGCGCTTGCCAATGGCTACTACCTACCATTCGCCGACAACAGTTTTGATGCCTGTTTTCATTTCGGCGGCATCAATGCATTTGGCGATATTCATCGTGCGTTTTCCGAAATGGCGCGTGTGACAAAGCCTGGTGGAAAGGTTGTTGTCGGCGATGAGAGCATGCCGCCGTGGCTGCGGGAGACAGAATTTGGCCGCGTACTAATGAACTCCAACCCTGAGTTCAAATATCCGCTTCCGCTTGAAAATCTCCCGATTGAAGCGCGCAATACAAAGCTTGAGTGGATAATTGGCGGAGTTTTTTACCTGATTGATTTTGTTGTTGGCGAGGGTGAGCCAAAAGCGGATTTGGATTTTGCCATTCCCGGCGTCCGCGGCGGCACCCATCGCACGCGTTTCTACGGCCAACTCGAGGGCGTCGCGCTAGAAACAAAGCGACTTGCATATGAAGCACAAGCCAAGACCGGAAAAAGCATGCATCAATGGTTAGATGACGTCGTCAGACAGGCTGCCAGCCGCGATCTTGGTGGAATGTGACAGAAATGCAACTGGCAAAGTCTGAAGGCGAGCTGGTAGCTTGCCTCCACAGCTTGAGCCAAGCGATTGCGATTTTGCGGTAATGACTGATAAGACAAACATGATCAAACCGAGCATCGCCCAGGCAACTCTTGTTTTCCCGGCGGTAAACCAGGCCGCGATAGACTTTCTGATAGCCGCGCGGCAAAGAGGCGAGCGGGTCGTTTGCGCCGCCTCCGTTGCAAGCGATGACATTGCATCGGACTGGGGCGGCTTGGAACGACTTCCGTCAATTTATGAGGCTGAATTTGCTGCGCAGTTCTACGCACTTGTAAAGAGGGAGTCGATACGCCGGTTGTTCTGTCCTGTTGCAAGTGTCTATGACTTCATGCGCCGCTTTGTGGCTGAAAAAGGCATGGATATTGAATTGATCGGGCAGTCGCCAATTTCCCAGCAGGTGGCGCAGCACCGGCAGTTGATGACTCGCGCAAATCGCCTGTTGCCGCTTGTTCAACAATGTGCAGCCGGAGGCCGCCCCCCAATCGCGCGGCTCGAATTGGCGGGATTACTTCGCCAGTCCTCCCTCATTTATGGCGAATCAAACGACGACAAACTGGCGGCCTTGATGGGAATTTTCTCCTCCGCCCCTGCTGGGGATGTTGTCGAAATCGGATCTCTAATGGGGCGGTCCGCGTTTGTTTTGACCTATCTTGCGTGGCGCTATCAGGTCGGCTGCATCCTGACGATTGACCCTTGGAAGGCGGACAATGCTATCCAGCACAAATCCACCAGCGAATTTCAAGCATTGGTTGACGAGTGGGATTTTGAAGTGTTGAGCGAAGGATTCATGGTCAATATGGTGGCACTTCGCCCAGACGATCACGCGCATTTGAGGATGCCGGCAGCAGAAGGTTTTATGGTCTACACAAATGGCATGCCGATTTACTCGCAATTAGGCGGCTCGGTTACATACGCAAGGAAAATAGCGGTAATTCATATTGATGGCAACCATGACTATGACTGCGTGAAGGCCGATTGCGACCTTTGGTTGAGTCGCATGGTTCCCGGTGCTTGGTTAATTCTTGACGATTACATATGGGCGCATGGCGACGGCCCATTTCGGGCTGGCAATGAGTTACTTAGCGACCAATCAGATCGGATCGAACGGGCATTCGTGTGCGGCAAGGCATTGTTCGTCAAATTCAATTTTTAATCCAAATGACAATTTGCGGCGCGGAAAAGGAGGCCGACCCATCATTTCCACAAACGTTGCGGTCAGGGCAGACATTTGTCAGCCAATTCGTATCGATATATCATTCGCAGCACCATTCAAATCATTCCATAAAAGCCCCGCATGTCACTAGAAAAGATTTTTGCCAACATATTCGCATTTCCAGAATCGTCTATCAATGATGCCCTGACCCTGCGTGAGGTTCCACGTTGGGACTCCCTGGCGCACATGATGCTTATTGTCAAATTGGAAGAGGTGTATCAAATTCAATTTACCGGCGATGAAATTGCAGACGTCAAATCGGTTGGGGACTTGCGCGCCGCGCTACGGGCGCACGGCGTCGACGAATGAACATTGTCGGCTGCAAAGTACTGATCACAGGCGGGGGCTCAGGCATCGGCCGTTTTCTGGTTGAGCGGCTCATTGGCGACGGGGCAACTGTTTGTGTTTTGGAGTTGGACGCCGCAAAGTGCACTGAGCTTGTTGATCAATTCGGACCAGGCGTGCGTGCTGAGCAATGTGATGTGACCGATCCGGCGGCAATTGACGCCGCGCTGCAAGCCGTGGCCGACAGTGGTTTTGAACCCAATGTACTGATTAATAACGCCGGGATTATCCATAGTGAACCGCTGGTGAATATGTTGTCTCGCGGCGAACGGGCGCACTCCCGCGAGAGCTGGCGGCGGGTGATGGCGGCCGACCTTGATTCTGTTTTTTATGTCACCAGCCGGGTGGTCGACCGCATGCTCGCCAAACGAAGCAAAGGTGTGATCATCTCGATAAGCTCAATTTCAGCCAGCGGCAACCCTGGGCAGTCTGCCTATTCCGCAGCGAAAGCGGGGGTGAACGCGCTGACTCATACGTGGGCAAAAGAATTAGGTGCGTTGGGATTGCGGTTTGTGGCGATTGCGCCAGGCTTTTTTGATACCCCGTCCACCCGCGCGGCCCTGAGCGAGGCGACTCTCCAACGACTTCAACAGCAGATTCCGCTTCGGCGTTTGGGCAATTTGGAGAGTATTTACCTCGCCACGCGCCACGCCATCGAAAACGACTACTTGACCGGAACGGTGGTTGAGGTGGACGGCGGACTGGTGTTATAGCAGGCTCGCGTCCAAATGGCCTTTGTCTCCAATCTCGGAATTGCGTTTCAAGAAGTTGCCCGTCTGCATGCCAGTCGAGCAGCACTGACCTACCCAAGCACCGGTGAAAAAATCACCTATGGTGAACTCAGCGCGTTGGCCAATCAAATTGCAGGCGTATTGTGGGACAAAGGTCTTCGGCAGGGCGCGGTGGTTGCCATGTTTCATGACAAGTCGCCCGCTGCCTTCGCGGCCATGCTTGCGTGCCTCCGGCTTGGCATCATCTATTCCAACCTCGACCCCGACAGCCCATGGGAGCGGGTTCGAAAGATCCTGGCCAGCTGTAAGCCAAGCGCGATTATCAATGCATTCGACGCTCTACCTTTTACGACTGAGTTAGCGACGGAAAAATTCGGAATGATGATCAACCTGCGCAGTTTGCAAGACCTAAGCAACGTTGAATCGTTACCACGGATTGAAATTGTCTGCGGCAGTTCACCCGCCTACATCATGTTTACCTCGGGCTCAACTGGCATACCAAAAGGCGCCGTCATGTCACATGCCAACCTATTGTGGTTCATTGCGTGGGCGCAGGATCGTTTTCAGGTCACGCAAGATGATGTGTTGACCAACGTCAATCCGATTTATTTCGATAACTCCGTCTTCGATTTCTACACCGCAGTTTTTTCCGGCGCGTGTCTTGCGCCGATCATGCCCGAGCAGGTTCGCGACACCAAGGTGCTGGTCAAAGCAGTCAATGCCGCGCGCTGCACTATTTGGTTTTCAGTGCCTTCCCTGTTGGTCTATTTGTTAACAACCCGCGCGCTGGCGGCTGAGGATTTTCCATCGCTCCGAAAATTCATCTTTGGCGGTGAGGGTTTTCCCAAAAGTAAGATGAAGCAACTTTTTGATTTGTTTGGCGACCGTGTTGAATTGGAAAACGTCTATGGTCCAACCGAATGCACGTGTATTTGCTCAGCCTACACTATCAGCAATATCGATTTTGACGATTTGCATAATCTCGCCCCGCTTGGATCGCTATCGCAAAATTTTGATTACGAAATATTGCCTTTGGACGAAAATCAACCGGATTTTGGCGAACTGTTTTTACGCGGACCACATGTAGGGCTTGGCTACTACGATGACTCCACGCGTACCGCCAAGTCTTTTGGACAAAACCCCCGGCACACCCTGTTTGCCGATATCGGCTACCGGACCGGCGATCTCGTACACCGTGACGAAAGTGGTCGCTTACATTTCAAAGGACGAGCAGACTTTCAAATTAAG
>JANPNU010000150.1:0-7718 GCA_031427615.1 Burkholderiales bacterium | reverse complement strand
AGCGCAAGCACGCGCCTCGCGTGCGCACAGGATGGCGCACAGAGCGACGCGCTCAATGCAGTGTATCGCGTCTCGCTGTACGCCAGACAGTAGAAGGTCGCCAACAACGCGTAGCTTGCCCATGTCTTTACCGCGTTTTTCCGCTAACTTCACGTCGCGTTTGAACTGACCGGTGTAACTTAGCAAGCGCATCAAATACCCAGTTGCTCGAACATGCTGGATGCACTGGGCGCGTTGAACACGTCTTCACCTCGGCGACTCTTGCGTATCGTGTCGACAGTCAATGGGTTGGGGGTTTCGCTGTCTGCGATGTAGAGGCGCATCAGGTCGCGGATGATCTGCGCGGCGGGACGATGGCGGTCTGCTGCCACGGCCATAAACCGGTCGCGCAATTCCTGCTCCATCTTGATTGACATTTGCACTTCTTTAGACATGGTGGTCTCGATTGGCTAGTGAT
This sequence comes from Burkholderiales bacterium, assembly GCA_031427615.1. Classification (GTDB taxonomy): domain Bacteria; phylum Pseudomonadota; class Gammaproteobacteria; order Burkholderiales; family Usitatibacteraceae; genus UKL13-2. The sequence continues at coordinate 7,261 of JANPNU010000150.1, read as the reverse complement.
GATAACTCCACTCTATTAGGTATCCGTAAGATATGCAAAGAATATATACCGACTATTCGTAGATATTTTTCCTCTTTTGCCTTCTTCACGGACTTCGCTTTCTTGATCGGCTGTGGCGATGGCTTGGTGATTTCTCCTATGCGATTTATAGGAAGAACAACACTTATGAAGATTGCCGCAAACATGTTGCAGAAAAGCAACATTGATTCGTTTAGCAGTTTGTTGGGTATTCCGGAGCAACGTGACCGCTGATTCCGGACGAACGTGACCGACGATTCCGATTGAAGGTGACCGGTCATTCCGGGCGAACGTGACTGAATTTCAGGACTTTCCGGAATCGTCGGTCACGTTGCTCCGGAATACCCAGTTAGCTTTGTGTAGGTATGGATGAACGGTTGGTAATCACGGCGTTTGCTGCGCCGCGTGCTTCACTCTCAAAATCTCGACGGTGCGGGCCTCGGCCAGCACGCGATAAAAAACGATGTAGTTCGGCTGCACGATCAGTTCGCGCAGCCAGTCGGGCAAGCCCGGCCGACCCTCTCGGCCAAGCTCTGGATGGTGTGCAAGCGGCTTGGTCTTGTCGCGCAGTTCCTGGCCGAAGCTCTTTGCCCGTGTCGGGTTGTCCTTGCCGATGTAGCGCACGATGGCACGCAAGTCATTGCGTGCCATCGTGCGCCATTCAATGTGGTAAGGCTTGGCCGTCATGCGCGCTTTTTCTTCGGCAAGGAGGCAATGGTGGCGTCCATCTCGGCCATTACTTCATCGTGCGGGATGCTCGGCCGGGTGTCGTCAATGGATGCCTGAATCTCGCCGGCCAGCCACTGGTTATAGGCTGCGGCTTCATGCGCGCCGCGCATCGCGTCGGCCCTGCCTCGGTTGCCGGTGCCCGGCTCCTTGTCGGTCGGGTCGTATTCGCTCGCGTCGAACTGGCCTACCGTGATGCCAATATCGCGCAACACATTCAACGCGGCCAGCGGGTTGCCAAAACGGCGCGGCTCGGCGCTACGGGCCTTCGACAACCAGGCACCGGAACCTCTGAGGGTGACGATCTGAACGAGGAACGCCCCGCCCTGCCCTTTCAAGGTCACGCCAGACACGCCGCCGGCGTTACTTGCAACGCGTAGCTGCTCTATGGTCATGGTTTGCATGGTTGGCTCCTTGTTGTCGTCCGTCTGAAACATTGTTTATTATGCATGGATTCAAGGAAACGTGTAAGCGTTTCAGAGTCGGTAAACGGTCATTCTTCGCACATATTCCAAGCGATCAAGCGAGCTGTTGGTAGCTGCTCAGACCTTCCAGGCGTTTCGACGCACTGCCATCAAAGCCTGCCGACGGGGAGCAGCGAGCGCAAGCCCGCGCCTCGCGTGCGCACAGGATGGCGCACTGAGCGCCGCGCTCAATGCAGTGAATCGCGGCGCGCTGTTCGCCAGCCAGTAGCAGGTCAACAACTATGCGTAGCTTGCCCATGTCTTTACCGCGTTTTTCCGCTAACTTCACGTCGCGCTTGAACTGGCCGGAGAAGCTCGGCAAACGCATCAAAAACCCAACTGCTTGAACAGGTCAGTCGTACTGGAAGCGTAAAACACGTCTTCGCCTCTGTCGCTCTTGCGAAGAGTCTCGGCAGTCAATGGGTTAGGGGTTTCGCTGTCTGCGATGTAGAGGCGCATCAGGTCACGGATGATCTGCGCGGCGGGACGATGGCGGTCCGCTGCCACGGCCATAAACTGGTCGCGCAATTCCTGTTCCATCTTGATTGACATTTGCACTTCTTTAGACATGGTGGTCTCGATTGGCTAGTGATGACAACGCCACTCTAATAGGTATCCGTAAGATATGTAAAGAATATCTATCGACTATTCGTAGATATTTTCCACTTTTGCCTACTTCACGGACTTCGCTTTCTTGATCGGCTGCGGCGATGGCTTGGTGATTTCTCCTATGCGATTTATAGGCAGTACAACACTTATGAAGATTGCCGCACACATGTTGCAGAAAAGCGACATTCGTTCGTTTAGTCAATACATTCGGTCACAAACCGATAGACTTTCCAAGTTATCACTTGAATATATGGCAATCACAAATTTTCTGTCACCAACGTATCACTAGAAAGGTCTTTTATGAATAACATCAAGCAACGGGCATTGGTTGCGGCGTTAGCCGCAATTGGTGTCGCGACGGTCGGTCTGGCGCACGCCCAGCAAACATCGGCGAAGGTCGAAAAAATTGAAGTGACCGGCTCAAATATTAAGCGGGTTGACGCTGAAGGGACGGCGCCTATCACGGTGATTACTGCGGAAGAAATTCGTCAGTCCGGCAAACAAACCGTCACCGAATTGCTCCGTGAACTCCCGATCAATGCGACCGGTGGCTTGACGGAATTGAGTGGTTCAAACTCCTTTTCGGCAGGTGCTGCGTCTATATCCTTACGTGGCTTGGGCTCGACAGCCACATTGGTACTGCTTAACGGACGCCGGATTGCGCCGTTTAGCCCGAATGACCCGAACTTCGGCCAGTCTGGCGTGGTCAACCTGAATGCCATTCCAATCGATGTGATCGAACGCATCGAGATTCTCAAAGACGGTGCCTCCGCAATTTACGGCTCAGAAGCGATAGCCGGCGTCGTGAACATCATCTTGCGCAAAGATTACAAGGGTGGCCAAGTTGGTGGCAACGCAACGCAAAATATAGAGGGCCTTTACAAAACCTACACCGCTGTAGGTACCATCGGTTTTGGTGATCTGGCCAAAGACAAGTTCAATGTATTTTTGAATGTCGAAGGCCACAAGCGAGATCGGGTCATGATTCGCCAGGCCGACCGTTTCCTTAACCGTCAAGAGTTTCGCGACAATGGATTCGTTTGGGTTCCAAGCTCAGCGTTCAGCCCATTTATCACCTATATCAGCAATGCCGCAGGTCTCACTGGCCCGACAGCTGGTCCGGGTTGTCCTGCCGCAAACGTGATCAGTTCAGTCACGTTTATTGGTGTGCCAGGCACACAATGTTTGTACGATCAGTTTCAAAATATCGCCTTCACGCCAGACGTTAAGCGTAACAGTGCGTTTGCACGTGGCACGATTGACGTTTCAGCAACAACTTCGGTATTTGCCGAATTGAACTTTGTAGACCAAAACAGCTACTATCCGGGCGGCGCAATGGTCGCCGGCCAAGGATCAACCGGTCCAACGGTAAATGGTTTGACGGGTCAAGTTCAGTTTCCGCCGTCAAGGCTGGCTGTTGGTCACCCAAACAACCCGTTTGCTGTGCCGGTTCTGGCTCGCGTGCGCTTTGACGGGGTTGGGCAGCGCAATACCGAACTCGACAACAAATCGACGCGTGCGCTGGTGGGCGTGAAGTCCAACATCGGTACCTGGGATGTCGAATCAGCGTTTTTGTATGACAAAAACACCATTGATTGGAGAACATACAACCAAGTCCGTTACGATATGGTTATTCGCGGTTTCGGCGCAAACGGTTTCAACTTTACCAGTCCGAATACCGGCGGCGTGACCGCAGATATGTTGCGCATCAACCTACTGGACAAGGGTGAATCCAAGTACTCGATCTGGGATGTAAAAGGTTCCAGCGAAATTGGCAAGTTGGCTGGCGGTGTTGTGTCCTTGGCGCTTGGCGCGGAATATCGTCGCGAGTCTCGGATATTCACACCAGACAGAAATACGCTTAATGGCAACTCGTTTCAGCTTGGTGCGAGCTCTACAGATGGCACGCGCACTGTGAGTTCGGCGTACGCGGAACTCAATTTGCCGGTGTTAAAAAACGTAGAGGTACAATTGGCTGGTCGTTTTGATCGCTACTCCGACTACGGTAACTCCAGGACGCCGAAAATTGCTGCTTCATGGGCAGCTCTGTCAAGTTTAAAGTTTCGCGGTAGTTACGCGAGTGGTTTCCGCGCGCCATCCCTGGCGGAAATATCGAAGTCGTCAACGACCGCATTCACAACTGTAAGTGACCCTTTGCGTTGCCGCCCGGCCTCTGCGCCAACGTCGACTGCCGGCTGCTCCGCAAGCATCGGTTTGTTGTTGCAAGCCAATCCAAATTTAACGCCAGAAACGTCAAAGACGTATTCGGCTGGATTTGTTTGGGGGCCAACGACCGCATGGAGTATCAGCGCGGATTACTTCAGTATCACCCGCACCAATGAGGTTTCACTCCTGAGTGTGGCCGATATCTTGAACAATGAGGGTTCGACCAATCCGCTTTACGCCAACCGCATCATCCGTGATCGCACGCAAATCACGCTTGGCCCAGGAACGGCTGGTATTCCAATCCCCAATGACCCCGGTGTGCTCGTTTATGTTCGCAGCGGCTTTGCTAACAACGGCCAGACAACTGTTCGTGGATTTGATTTGGATAGCCGTTACCAAATTTCGTTGGGTAGTGCCGGCCGATTGACGCTCGCGACATCAGCGACACGTTATACGGATAATCGTGGCTCAGGGGTCACAGGTGATCCGCAAATCAGCAACCTTGGCTTCTACAATTCCCCAACGTGGCGTGGCAATGTGCGTGCAACATGGCAGGTAGGTGACTGGACGTCAACCGGGGTTGTAAACTATGTTGGTCGCTTTAAATCGTATTTCAACCCTGAAGCGCTGTCTGCAGCATCCGCGACATTGGCTCAGAACTGCGGCGCGCCATCTGGTTCAGCATCTTTCCCGACCTATTTGGGTCGTTGCGCAGTAAAGGAATACGTCACCATCGATCTTGGCACCGAGTACCGTGGATTCAAGAACTGGCGAATCAATGCAACCATCCGCAACATCGCCAATGAACGACCATCATTTGACCCCCGCACTCGTCCGATCAATAATGCTTGGTACCAGCCACAAGGCATGAATTTCATTTTGGGTGCCCGTTATTTCTGGAACTAGTTTTGCAAGGTACTTACAAACAAAAAGGGGCTTCGGCCCCTTTTTTGTTGTTTGATTCAATCATTTATCACAGCGAATCACAGGTTACCAGCGCTATTAAGGTGCAACCCAATTTTCCAACAATAGCCCCGGCACTCTCTCAAATTCGCGCATGTTATTAGTCACCAGAATTAAGCCATGACTTCGCGCGTGCGCGGCGATGTGCAAATCGTTCAGACCAATCGGTTGCCCCAATTTTTCGAGTGCGGCGCGAATACTTCCATACTGCCATGCAGCCTTGTCGTCATAGGGCAGCACCGTTAATCGACTGACAAAATCTTCGATAACGGTGATGTTAAGAGGCATATCGCTACTTTTTTCGACGCCATGAATGAGTTCCGCAAGAGTAATGGTCGAAATTGCCATTCTTCCCCGATGTTGGTTAAATACGTTCATCACCTGTATCGGTCGCTGTTTGATTACGTAAATAACGATGTTCGTATCCAGCAAGTATTTCAGCATAACCGCGCCTAAAGACCTTCACGTTCGGGTTGAGATTGGCTGGCACGCTCTGCGATGAAATCATCAGTAACGGTAGTTGCGCCTAGAAAGAAGCTATCCCAGCTTGACTCTACCGGCGAAATGATGCGTTCCTGACCGACTACCCGCACCTGCACTTTTTTGACTGTGTCAGGGAAACGTGTTTCTGCGGGTAGGCGTACTGCCTGTGTGCGGTTATTTGTAAAAACTGTACTGATTGCCATTTTTACCCCCTAATATTACCAACAAAAAATTATGCTATATACAATCACTATATACACGCTAATTGCAGCGGTCAAGAGTCAGATTAAACTCAAATTGACTTTGCTAAAAGAGAGACTATCAGTTCAAAGTTTTTCGTGATTCCGGCGCGGTTACTCTTATGCACGTTCTTAAACTGACCCACCCGTCCGTTCAACTTGAATTGGTACCAGCCGCAAGGTATGAATTTCGTTTTGGGCGCGCGTTACGCTTGGAACTAAATTGCATTTGGCAATATCGCAAAAAAGGGACTTCGGCCCCCTTTCTTATTGTCAAAATTGTTCGTACGTAGTGAAAGCCGTTTTCCCCAATCCGATCCGCCTCGCGCGTCTGCCCTGTGCGGTGGATGGCAAAGCAGCCGCCCGCGCCAAACCGAGATTGGCAGCCGCCTTCTCACCGTTCTAGTATAATACGTTATACGTATTACGTCTGAGGGTTACCAATGCACAAGAAAATGACAATTACGCTAGATGAAGCCGTATATGAAGGTCTTTACCGCACAATCGGCAAGCGGCGAATGAGCCAGTTCATTGAAGATCTGCTGAGACCCCATGTGTTGGACAACCGGCTTGACGACGGATATCAGGCGATGGCCAAAGACACACAACGCGAAGCCGATGCCGTGGAATGGTGCAATGCCATTGCGCAAGATATGTCAGATGAAGCGCGGTGAAGTATGGTGGGTTGAGTTCGATCCTTCGGTCGGTAGTGAAATTCGCAAAAGACGGCCTGCGGTGATTGTCAGTAATGATGCAGCAAACCGCGCACTGACTCGTGTCGTTGTTGTGCCGTTGAGTAGCAATACCGCTCGGCTTTATCCGGGAGAGGCACTGGTAACGCTTTCCGGTGTGCAAAGCAAAACAATGGCCGACCAGATGATGGCGGCGGACAAAAGTCGATTAAAGAGCCAGTTTGGCACCTTGGAAAAAAACGATATGCTGGCACTAGAAGACGCGATTCTGTTGCACCTAGGCATGCGCAAATAGTCGTGCTGCGCGCTGATCATGTGGAACACTCGCCCGAACTCAATCCGGCTGGGCATATTGGGGATGCGCTACGCGAAAAACACCTCCACAATCTAACGTTCGACAGCCTCGATGTGCTTGAGGATCAGCTCGTTAATGGCTTGTCTGCGTTAGAAAATGACCCAATCCGTGTCAAATCAATCTGCGGTGATATGCGATTAGGATTGGATTGTTAAAGCAATTTTTATTGCGAATCAGAAGTAGTCGGGAAACATCGCCAACTCTGTTGCATTTTAGCAACAGCAAACACAATGGCATGGTCATGCCCCTCGCGCGCCGTTATCCTTACAATGTTTTCCAATTCTTGACCATTTCGTTTCAAATTTGCGACCTTAAGGCGAAATTTGTGACGGCTTGTTGTTACATATATTTGGTTTATTTCACGGAGGTTATGCAATGAAGTTAAAGCTAAGAATTCTTCCCGCTGCAGTCGCGGGTGCGCTTGCTGCGAGTATGTGCAGTGTGGTTTTCGCCCAGCCGGTACCAGCGAAAATTGAAAAAATTGAAGTCACTGGCTCGAACATAAAACGTATTGATCAAGAGGGTCCAGCCCCTGTTCTTGTTATC
>JANPNU010000149.1:0-2815 GCA_031427615.1 Burkholderiales bacterium | reverse complement strand
TCAATGGTCGCCGATGCAATGGCGCGAATCGGCGGGATGTCTGTCTCACATCTATCGGCCTCAAGCGCTAAAACAAGGCAATCTGCGGATTCTCTACCAGCCTTTGCTTAGGCGGATAAATCAGGCTCACGATCAGCCACTGGTCGGGGAAACGATGAATCGTCCCGACCAAAAACATCAGGTCCGCCGCTGGTAGATTCTCCTCAAGCTTGGCACGAAACGGAATCTCCCAGCCATTGCCATGCCGCGCGTGGCAATGCCAATACAGCGCACCGGCTTCCCAATCGACGATCTTGTGCCGCTCTTCGATTTCGCCATCCGGAGAATCGCAGACATACACATAGTGAAAGTTGAACGGGATTTTCCGCAGCTCACGCACCTGCCTTTCCGCTTCGGGTGCGTCGAACAACTGCCCCTGCATCTGCTCCCGGATCAGCTTGGCCCTTTCTTCTTCCGTCCAATCGGGATCGCGTGCAGGCGTAACCTTCAATCGCACGATCCGCTTGGGCCGAACCAGCGCAAGACTCAGGCCGCTGCGCATCCGGGCGGTCTCCGCCTCGGCAACACTGTTGAACAAAGGAAACCGCTCAATCCACTCACGGCGCGCCTCCCAGTGGTTCGCCGTCGAAAGCGGCGGCTCGGTGCTATCAACCGTATCGACAAACACCCGGTGGCTCTCGGGCCGGTGGTCGTCGTTCGACTTGCGCACGCGCACCGTGATCCACTGCCACTTCTTGAACTGGTCGTCTTCCTTGAGCATGCGAAACGGCACCGGATAAAGACGCCGCGGCTGCCCTTGATCGGTAATGCCGGCGACGCAAGACGTTTCAACATATTTCGCACTCGGCGATGGATATGTTTTTGCAAGTATCAGAATACGTTCAACTGAAGTCGCCGCCATCGCTTGGACTCCCTAGTCAATATACTATATATTTTATCAGTTATTGACGTAAGAAGCAAGCCGCCTTGCCGCTTTATTCGCAGATGCAAGATCATATGGAACCGTTGGTGGAAGCGCCTCGTGGCTTGAACCGCTATCCATTGACCATCGTCGTCAAATCCCCCGCCGTCACCGCGTTCATATACGCCAGGATCAATTCTTTGGTGCGGAAGCGTCCAAACGCCTTTTCGTCATGCTCGCGCACGATGGGAAAGGTGTCGAGAATGTAGGCGGCATCATCTTTGTTGATGCCGTAGAGATTGAAAAACAACGCATCAAGACGCGCCAAACGATGTCGGCGGTCCTCTTCATCCCACTGGAATGGCGGGCCATCGTAGCCCATGTCTTTCGCGAAGGATTTTAAGTCCCATGCTGTGTAGGAAAGCCGCAGCACTTGCTCCCGCACGAAGTCGGCAATGACGAGTTTGCCGAGCTTGGTCTGAAATTGTTCGGGACGAATGAGTGGCGTCTGCTCGACAACGTACCAGTTGAGATTTTGCCCCTGCACCTTTTGCCGCAGCACAAAATCGTAGGCAAACGAACAAATATTTGACAACAGCAAAGGTATCCAAAGCGTCTGTCTGTCTGTCTGAGCAATATCTAAGTCAGAGGGAAGCAGCATTGCCATGCTATTGCCGACACCACACTCCGGCACGATCGACGCGATCATGGTTCTCATATTTGTTGGAGCGGTAATCGACTTGTAGGCAAGTCCCCATTTACCTTCATGCTGCTTTTTTACCTCTGAATCCGCAACCCAGAATTGTGGCGTAGGACAGAATTTAGGATTAGCGTGGTCCTCAAATGCGACAGCTTCCTGCTGCGCTGGCCGTTTCAGGTTGGCTTGATTGATCACAACATTCGCCGCGCGATGGTCGAACATCTGGACCATCTTCCCTTCGTATAAAGGCACGGCTAAGGCATCGCTCTTTTTCCAGTGATTTCCGTCAACTGGATACCAGCCGCTTTTTTCCAGTTCATCGCGCTTTAGAAACAGATTGGAGTCATTCGTCATGTGAAACATGGTCATGTAGCGGATCGGCCAAACCTTTTTTGATTCTTCACTTTGAGCATCGTCTCGTCGATCAACGAAGACCGGCAGACGTTTATAAATTGCCGTCGTAATCTCGGCGTCTCGACGATTACGGAAAATTGGTGCCGCACCAGTATTGGGACTAACTGCAAGGAAATCCTCTGCCTTCAAATACAGCAGACGCTCATCATTTTTCAATTCATCAATACTGTGCAAGTAAAACGCACAGCGTGCCGATTCCAAAGTTCGGCCCTTTCCACCGAATACGAATGCACAAAATTTGAAGCGGCTGTCCACGTCAGGAAAGAAAGTTTTGCGATTCTCAAAATCTAACAAAGCCGCGAGCCGGCCTCCTCCTGAAATGCCACGAAAGAATTCAGAGGCGCCCTTATCTGCCGCAATGCCAGATGGGCAAAGCAGTCCGACTAAGCCGGTCGCATGGGTCAGATGCGAGGCGCGCTCTATAAACAAGCTATACAAATTCACGTCACCGCCGGACAACAGCGGGTAGTCGCCACATTCTCGTGCCACGCGCACGTTCGCTTCTGCCGCTTCGGACGCTTCCAAATAATCGTCGTACAGCGGATCGCCTTTTTTCTTGAGCGCCTCAATCATTTTTTTCCGATCTGAGGCACGGGAGGCTTTGGCGATCTCCTCACGCCGCTCGGCAAACCATTCCACTTCCTGCAATTTCATACGGTCCCAAGGCGGATTCCCGATCACCGCGTCGAAACCCTTGGCACCGTCACCAAACACGGTTGGGAAGGACAACTGCCAATGGAAAAACCGCTCCCGCTCCGCCAGCTTTCTTGTATTTCGCAACAAGCCGATGGCGGCAGGCA
>JANPNU010000148.1:0-1639 GCA_031427615.1 Burkholderiales bacterium | reverse complement strand
CGGGAAACACGACCTGCCGTGACAAAACGAATTTTTGTGGTGCGCGTTCATGGCGACCTCCAGTCAAAAATATCACGCCATCAAGATACGCCCGATAAATTGTGAATGCAACTCTCATCCGATTACTCTGCCCGCCTAGCCTGCATATTTCACCGTCCAGTTTTTTGGTGTGCATTTACGCGCAAGATTCATGCGGAGTCGTTTTTAACGTGTAACTGTCGGCAATTTTTTGGTTGTTTTCTGCCGCGCACGATTTGCGGCCAGTCCTCCCCCTCCCCGACCTGGGTTGCGTGCCTGATTTGTGTCGTCGCGGCGGCCAGCCGCTCTTGAATGAGTTATCCGCTGTTCAGGGCATGCAGTGCGCTCTGGAAGATCGGCGCACTCGGCCAGTGGCTGGCAAAGTAGAGGCGGATGCGGCGCGTATTTCTGGTGATGACCGCCGCGAGTTTCAGCAATTGATTTCGCAGGGTGTGGATCTGTGCATTGGCCAGGGGTGTGCCCCTGAGCGCCAGCGCCCGCAGCCGTTCGACCATGGTGTAGGCCAGCGCCGACAGCAGGATGCGGAACTGGTTGGCATTGAAGTACTGGCAACTGGTGCGGGTGGCAAACAAACCCAGCTGTGCCTCCTTGATGCGGTTCTCAGCCTCTCCACGCTGGCAATAGAGCGTATCGTACAACTGGGCCGCATCGTGCGTGGCCGGTTTGATGTTGGTCACCACAAAGCGCGGGTTGTTGCCGAGTTCGCCAAACTCCAGCCGTGCCACACAGCGACGGGTATGCTTCCAGGTGCGTGCGCCGTAGTCGAGTTCGACGAAGCCACGTTGCTTCATTGCGGTTTCATCGAAGGCGGCTTGCATGTCCGCCTCAACCTCGGCGACCATGGCTTGCAGGCGGCTGTTGCGTGCGAGGCCAACAACGTATTGAACGTGTTTGCGATCACACCAATTCAGAATCCTCTGCCGGCAAAAGCCGGAGTCGGCGCGGAAGATAATCCTCACCTCCGGCCACACCTGCCGCAACCGCGTCACCAGCAATTTCAGAATGGCCGCCGCATGTTTGGCACCATCGATCTTGGAGGGGCGCAGGTAGGCGGCCAGCATCTGCTCGCCACAGAAAACATACAGCGGCAGGTAGCAGTAGCTGTCGTAGTAGCCATGGAAGAAACGATCCTCCTGCTTGCCATACAGCGGGCAGTCGGTGGCGTCGAAGTCGAGGATCAGTTCTGCGGGGGCGGTCTTGAAGCTGGCAATGAATTGGTCAACCAGCACGCTGTGGAGCTTGACGGCGGCGGCACGATCACCCAGCTTTTCCAAACGGCACAAGGTCGGCGCGCTGGCCAGATCGTCTTCGCGTCCAACCGCGCACTGGTAGGCGACGTCACAACGCAATTGGGTGTGATTGTTCAGGTCTTCCCAGCCTTGCACCAGGCCATAGATGCGCTGGCGCAGCATGTCGCGGATGCTGTGGGTGATGGCACTGGGCTCGCGGGGATCAACCATGGCGCTGGCGGCGGCATCGGTTAAGCCGATACGCTTATCCAATGCGGCCAACAACATCACGCCGCCGTCGCTGGTCATGTTGCCGCCATCGAAGCGGCCTTCAATCACCCGCCGACCAAGGTGCCCAAATTCGAGTCGCG
>JANPNU010000147.1:0-1696 GCA_031427615.1 Burkholderiales bacterium | reverse complement strand
CGGTCATCAATGATGGCTAAAGTAAGTGCCATTCCGATTAGGCCGACATTGACCTTTGCACGGTCAGCCGATCTGAAATCGACACCGTCTGGATTCCGCGTGGTGACGATTTTCCATTTTGGTTCCAGGTCTTTTGCAACGGTGAGACACGCGCTCAGAACGATTTCGTCCGTATCCTCGGGCTCGTCATGAAGGGTGAATGCTGTCTTGTCCCACCCGCGCAGATGAGTACCGTATTTTTGCTCTGAACAGAATTCATTGGGCAGTTCCCCAATGACGACTTCTATACGGATCGGATGATCTGTATTGCAAAGGTGAAAATCGGAATCGTTGAATGGGAGGTTCCACTGTGGGCTGAAAGCGCAGCGAATGGCTTCAAGAATTGTCGTCTTCGCGGAGTCGCCTTTTCCGATCAGGCAAAAAACCTGCTGATCAGGAAGTTTCCATTCCAGACGCTTGATGCCTCTGAAATTGAGGACATCTATTTTTCTTATTTTCATGGCTCCTCCTATGCAAAAAACACTGTGCTACGGCCCCAAGCGAACCCCGAGTGAGAAATAGCCAATTCCCCCGCTCCAGTACATCTGCGACACATGCGACAACGTGTATGCCGGTGTTCGTCGAATGCCGTATCCGATTCTCGATGGATGTCAATTGAATTTCATTGTGGTGGTTGCTTTGCATTGGCCTTCTGCTGGATCGCTTGGCATCGCTCCATCAGAGCTTCGAACGGCTCGGCGTCATCGAGGAATAAGCCGTCATCGACCATGTGTTGATAGTCGGTAGCCAATTTTGTCAACGCGCCGTCATCAGGTAAAAGCTGGAGTCCACCTGCGACCGCTGCGTGATAGTCGATGGCATCGCCGTGCGTGTTTTTTTCTGCAAAGAACACGCTCTTGTGGTCGGCAACGGCGCGGGCGAGGTCTTTGTCCGCGATTGCTGCGGCGGCGAAGCCGGCAGCGTCCAGCCTCGTCACGTCGTGCCAGTGACGCGCGAAGCGATCACCACCGCGAAACTCGCCCTGCGCGCAAAAAACATGAATCGCCGTAGCCTTCTCCCAGAAGGTACGCTCGGCGCGCATAACCTGTGGTATCGCGCTGGGAAACTCCACGCCCTGCAGGTACGCGGCCGCATCGCAGCGGATAGCGCGTGGTTCACTGGGCTCGCCGGTTGATCGGGCGCCGAACTCCAACATGACGGCGGGCGCGACATAGCCAGTGCCGGTGGCCAGCGGCACGTAGTCGATGAACACTTTGTCGCCCTCGGCCCGCACGGTTGCCGGTAGGCCGTTTTGCTCAAGGTCCTGCTTGAGACGTGGCACGATCTCGGCACCGACCCAGTCCGACAGACGCGCACGAATCTCCTTGCTCCACTTCTTCTCCTGGCTCTTGCTGGCCGGTAGTGGCGCATCCGCATCACCCACCAGATCGCTGGCGATGGCGCGGATGTCGTAAGTCAGGTCCAGGTCTTCGGAGAAGCGCCGGATGACGCCGTAGGCCTTCGACAAGGACGTGCCACCCTTGAATACCAGGTGGTCAGCGTAGGGGCCGGCAAAGAGGTGCCGCAGCGACCAGACCACCCAGATGTCTTTTTCCAGCAGATGGGGCGGGAGGCCCGATGTGTTGGCTGCCAAGTCGAGCGCCTCCAGGCGTTCGGCGCTAGAGAGCTGGAAGAACTCAGCCATGGGTCACCAGGG
>JANPNU010000146.1:0-13866 GCA_031427615.1 Burkholderiales bacterium | reverse complement strand
GCCGCCAGGGAGTCGCAAAAACGTGCAATCACTCCCGTAGCGCTCTCACCCAAAAGGTGATCATCCAGAACGTGAAAATTTTCATCATTGCCAAATACTTATTGATGGCGATAAGCGGTCAACTGAGGAATCTAGGTTTAAACCTGCGCGAGCATCGATTTGGCGTCAGACACCTCGAACTTGCCAGCGGCCTCAACATGTACTGACTTGACCACGCCGTGGTCGACCACCATGGCACAGCGCTGCATCCGCATACCGAAATTTTTGGCGGACAGGTCAAGCTCCAGGCCCAGCGCCTTGGTCCATGTCGCCGAACCATCGCCCAGCATACGAATTTTGCCCTCGACGTTTTGATCCTTGGCCCAGGCACCCATCACGAATGGATCATTCACCGACACACACCAGATTTCATCGACTCCCTTTGCTTTAAAATCATGGTAGTGGGCAAGGTAGCCGGGCACATGCTGCGCCGAGCAGGTCGGGGTAAATGCGCCCGGCAATCCAAAAATCACGATTTTTTTGCCTTTAACCAAATCCGCAACCTGAAAATTGTTTGGGCCCAGTGCGCAGCCCTCGGTTTCAACCAAAATAAATTCGCTGAGGGTGCCGTTGGGAAGTGTGTCGCCTGCTTTGATCATTTTTATCTCCAGAAAAAATTGCTGCCAAGGTGGTTCACAATATGGTTTCGGCTGCTGGTGCGGTCAGGTCGAATAGGTAAAGGAGTCAGAGAAGAATTCATCTTCCGGTAGATCACGCTTAAGAAACGCGCTTTTACCGACCTCAATCATCACCGGCGCGCCGCACGCATAAATTTGATATCCAGCGAGGGAATCAAAATCATCCATTACCGCCTGATGAACAAAACCGGTCCGTCCTTGCCAATTATCCTCCGCTTTGGCGTCCGATAAAACGGGGATAAATGTGAAGTTGGGATGCTCCCGTTGCCATTGTGCCGGCAACGCCGCCATATACAAATCAGACCAGCTGCGACAGCCCCAATAAAGCACCATTTCGCGATCAATATGGGTAAAAAAAGCGTGTTCAAGGATCGCTTTGATCGGCGCGAAACCCGTTCCGCCGGCTACAAAAATGATCGGCTTGTCGGAATCTTCGCGCAGAAAAAAACTGCCAAGCGGCCCTTCAAATCGAAGAATGGCGCGATCACGCATTTCGTTAAATATAAAGCTGGTGAATTGCCCATCGGGCACATGACGAATATGCAACTCGACATTTTGGTCACGGTGCGGGGCATTGGCGATCGAAAAACTGCGACGTTTGCCATCCTTGAGCAGCACATCAATATATTGTCCCGCCAAATATTGCAAACGTTCCTGTGCAGGCAACTTAAGCGACAACACCGCCACATCCGCTGCGAGCTTTTCAACTTTCTCAACGCGGCACGGCATGGTGCGAATCTGAATATCGCCGCTACCGCCGATTTCCTTGATCTCCAAGGTCAAATCAGAACACGCCTTGCCCACACAAAATAGCGCCTTGCCGGCGGCTTTTTCTTCCGGGGGCAGCGTGCGCGCCTGATAATGTCCGTAATCAAACTCACCGGAGACGAGTTTTCCTTTGCACGAACCACAAGCGCCATTGCGGCAGCCATATGGCAGGCCGATGCCCTGACGGAGAGCGGCATCTAGAACGGATTCGTCGGAGTTGGCGGTAAACGTGTGGCCGGACGGTTGCAGGGTGATCGTGAATTCGTTGGGCATGTTTCAATTTCGATGGTGCCGCAAGGCAAATTGGTAGGGCAGATGTTGAAGGCGTCCACTATACTTTGACCGAATGATAAAGGCGAATCCAATCAATCCAAAAACGCCCGCGTATGTCGTCTCGCCGCCGATAAAAACAGGTTTGGTCGTCGGTTTTGGCGACGTCGGTGAACGCGTGACGCGCTTATTAACCCCAGAATATTCGGTCACCGCACTGATTCGCAACCCACAACGCGCAAAAACAGCCGGTTTATGTGGTGCAAACCATCTGGCTGGCGATCTATCAAAATTGGAAACGCTCACGGCGCTGAGCGAACAGTCCAACCAGTTCGACGCCATTTTCCATTTTGCACCGCCACCCGGCTCCGGCCTGGAGGACACCCATACCCGCAATTTGCTGGTCACGTTGACGAAGGGCTTGACTGCCACACCGACCGTCCACCTCAAACAATTTATCTACATCAGCACCACTGGCGTTTATGGTGACTGCGGCGGCGACATCATTAACGAGAACCGTCCGCTCAATCCACAAACTGACCGCGCCAGACGAAGGGTGGATGCCGAACAATGTTTACAGGCGTGGGCCACGTTGCACCAAGTCAGATTGATCATCTTGCGCGCGCCGGGTATTTACGCCATCGAACGACTACCGCTGGAGCGCATTAGATCCGGTACACCAGCCATGATTGCCAACGAAGATTCCCACACCAATCATATTCACGCTGACGATTTGGCGGCGGCGTGTTTGGCAGCGTGTACGAAGGCGGCAACCCTCAACAGCAATCAAATATTAAACGTCGTTGATGACAGCGATCTGAAGGTGGGCGACTTTCTTGATCTGCTCGCCGATCATTTTCAATTGACCCGACCTCCACGCGTATCACGTGCAGAGCTTCAAACACGCGTCAACCCACCCATCGCGTCGTTCCTCAATGAGTCGCGGCGCATTCAAAATACGCGGATGAAAGCCGTGCTCAATCTAAAGTTGAGGTACCCGACCGTTCAGGATTTTCTCACCAAGACTCCGCGTTGGTCTGCCGAGACGGCTGCGGCAGCGAAATTCGTTACACCTGGGCAGCCGACCGGTTAACGTTCGCGGCGAAACTCGCCTTCAATCACACGGTCACCGACTGGTGAGCCGGGTGAAGGTTTTTGCTGGATTGGATCCATTCCCATACCACCTGCACGTGCAAACGCTGGCTCCCGGATTGGGATGAGCAGGATCACCAGCGCCAAAATATCGGATATCACGCCCGGAAAAATCAACAGCAGCCCAGCGATGACGGCGCGGAAACTGTCGATCAATGCGGCAATGGAAAATTGCCCTTGGGACAGGGCCTGACCAAGGCGCGCAATCAAGGAAAACCGCGCCTGTTTGATCAATACCACGCCGGCAATTGCCGCAAATATTACCCATGCCAATACCCAGCCTGCATGACCATCCTCGCCAGCGGCGAGTTTGTACAAGAGCACGGCTTCGGCCAGCGGAAACCCGACTAAAATGGCTAGAATTAAAAATCGCATAATGGTTCCTATTTTGAAGCCTCGCGGCAAACGCAACAAATAATAAATGAGTCCAGTTGCGGCATTTACAACAGCGGCATCCGAATTGATATTTTTTCGACCGGACCACGGGACCACGATATACATTTGCACGGCAATACGACCGTGGTGGTTTGCAATACGTTCCCGTGGAAGTTTTGTCGAATCACTCGATTTTTCAGTCCTGCTACAACATACATTGAACTTGCGTCGATCAACAGGGTCAGCTATTGGTTCGCTGTTGGCGAAAGACATTTACTGGCAATTAACCGGATATACATCAAAAAAATGATGAAACAGGTCACGATTGGATGCGCAAAGTTGGCGCTCGCTTTAATGGTGTTGGGCAACTACCAGCCAGGTTTCGCGGTTGAGCCGCTTTCTGTATCGTCGAGCCCCCAGCCGTCGACACCCGCTCAACCATCAGCGGACGTCGCGGATCCCAGCGATGTATTTCGCGCAAAAATTCGAATTCGGGATCGTTTTACAGCGGAAATCACGTTCGCCATCCGCCCCGGTTATTACTTGTATCGCGACCGGTTGCAGGTCGAATTATTAGATCAAACTGCGACTGGTAAATTATCGCCCGCAACGGTCAAAAAAGCAGCGGCAGTCGCTGGCGGCAGCTCCGCGACAAAGACCAACGCCTTGCTCGCCCTGTCCATTCCCAATGGCAAGGCAGTGGATGACCCCACCTTTGGCAAGGTAGAGGTGTTTGAAACGGGCATTTCGATTTTGGTCGACCTGTCCCGATTCCAGATCGCGCCATCAACAGAAAAGCCCGCGCCACCCAACATCAAAATCGCATTGATTTCCCAGGGATGCGCGATCGCGGGAATTTGTTACCCCCCGTTAAGTCACGAGTTCTTGCTGCCATTGCAATTGTCATCTGCGCCGGATAGCTGGATAAATCCGCATAACGAAACGTCCCTTCGGTTTGGGCAAGCGACGCGCGTAACACAATCGAGTTGGTCCGGGAAAACACGCACCCCTGGTTTTGACCCATCAAAATCCTCGTCCGCAAAATGAGCTTACCGAACCGACCAGTATTGGCACAGGAAGCACGTTATGAATAACCCGACTCCTGACAGCATTGGCCATGCCTAAAAAAGCGGCGTTATTTATTGGCATTGGGTTGGCGGTAATAGGCCTGCTGGTGCTCGCTGCCATGTTGATCGGTCGCCTGGAGGATCAACCGGAGGTCACGAAGACCGTCGCAGCTGGATCAGCGGCGACCGCGTCCGTCATTTATTCAACCAGCCTTCCGGATCTCAACGGCCAACCCCAGGCAATTGGCCAATGGAGCAATAAATTGCTGGTACTCAATTTTTGGGCGAGCTGGTGCGCACCGTGTATCGAAGAAATCCCGATTTTGGTTCGTTTACAGTCAAAATATGGGCCAAAAGGCCTGCAAATTGTCGGCATCGCCGCTGATTCTGCATCAAATTCAGCTAACTTCGCCAAAAAACTCGATATCAACTACCCAATCCTTGCGGACGAGATCCGCGCACTTGAATTCTCAAAACGGACTGGAAATCGGTTGGGCCTACTGCCGTACACGGTGGTGCTGACCAGCAGAGGCGATATTTTATTAACCAAACTTGGCGTGATTGTTGAGCCTGAGCTCGAGGCGCTCATCAATCGCCATCTAAAACGCCAAGAATAATCGGCGATTTTGTTGTAATTACGCCTATATTCGGCAAATTTACAACTAACATGCGGCATTTTGTCCAATTTTTCACCAAATCAGTCTCGCTAAATGCCTTTTTCTGATGCGGACATTAAAAACCCTGGAAATGGCGGTCGTTTCCTCACTGACAGCTTATCAACTTCGGTGATTTATTGGGTAATTTCACCTAAATTCAGGCAAACTACCGCCATGAAAAGTATTCTCATTCTTCATGGACCGAATCTCAATCTGCTCGGCAGCCGGGAACCCGAGATTTATGGGAGCGACACCTTGGCCGATATTGACGGTCGTTTGCTAAAAATCGCCGCTGGGTCAGGTGTGAACTGTGCATCCTTCCAAACCAACAGTGAGGGCGACCTGATTAACCGGATTCACACTGCCAAGGCCGATGCGGTTGGTTTTATCGTGATCAATCCGGGCGCTTTTACGCACACCAGCATTGCGTTGCGGGATGCGTTATTGGCGGTAAACATTCCTTTTATTGAAATTCATTTGTCAAATGTCCATGCGCGCGAACCATTTCGTCAGCATTCCTATTTGTCAGACAAGGCAGTGGGCGTCATTTGCGGCCTTGGGGCAAGCGGCTACGAATTCGCCCTAAACGCCGCAATCAAGCATCTTTCGCGCTAAACCCCGGCAATTTCATTCGGTTTAGAAATGGCAACTTGCCCTCGTCCAGAGGGCATCGCTGCCAAAAACAATATGTTGGCGACACCGATCGCCACGCCAAAGCAGGAGACGGAAAAATGGACTTGCGCAAAATAAAGACATTGATTGACCTGGTACAAGAGTCAGGCATCGCGGAGCTGGAAATTACTGAGGGCGAGGAAAAGGTCAGAATCAGCCGCCATGGCGTCCAAAATTTTGGCCAGATGCCGATGATGATGCAGGCGGTACCTGCGGTTGCCGCGGCAGCCGCGCCCGTCGCCGCCCCCACACCCCCTCCCCCGACCGGCCACACCCTTAAGTCACCGATGGTCGGCACTTTTTATCGCTCGCCATCACCAGGCTCTTCGTCTTTTGTCGAAATCGGCCAAACAGTTGCAAAGGGTCAGACTCTTTGTATTATTGAAGCGATGAAGCTTTTGAATGAAATTGAATCCGACGCAGCGGGGGTGGTGAAATCAATTCTGGTGGAAAACGGCCAGCCTGTTGAATACGGTCAGCCTCTTTTTATCATCGAATAGCCGCGAGGATTTGTTATGGCGGTATTCAGCAACAAGCTCCGCCCCGGAGCAATGTTTGAAAAAATTCTGATTGCAAATCGTGGCGAGATTGCCTTGCGCATTCAACGTGCCTGTCGTGAGATGGGCATCAAAACCGTGGCCGTGCATTCGGAAGCCGATTCAGACGCAAAATATGTGATGCTGGCCGATGAGTCGGTCTGTATTGGACCGGCTGCGTCCAAGGATAGTTATCTGAATATTCCTGCCATCATCAGCGCCGCAGAGGTCACGGACGCGCAGGCCATTCATCCCGGCTACGGATTTTTATCCGAAAACGCCGATTTTGCTGAGCGGGTGGAAAATTCCGGGTTCGTTTTTATCGGTCCCAAACCCGAAAACATTCGTATGATGGGCGATAAAGTCGCGGCCAAAACTGCGATGAGAAAACTGAACGTACCGTGTGTACCCGGTTCCGAGGGTGCATTGCCGGACGACCCATTGGAAATTCGCAAGATCGCCGCCGAAGTTGGCTACCCGGTCATTATCAAAGCCGCCGGTGGCGGTGGCGGACGTGGCATGCGGGTGGTGCATACCGAGGCGGCGCTGGTGAATGCCGTACAAATGACCAAAGCTGAGGCGCAAAACGCGTTTGGCAACCCGATGGTCTATCTGGAGAAATTTTTAGAGAATCCCCGCCATATTGAAATTCAAATACTGGCGGATGAGTTCAAGAACGCAATATATCTTTGGGAACGCGATTGCTCGATGCAACGGCGTCATCAAAAGATTATTGAGGAAGCCCCGGCGCCCGACTTGAAGCCGCGCCTGCGCGACAAAATCGGCGAACGCTGTGCCGACGCCTGTATCAAGATGGGATACCGTGGTGCCGGCACCTTTGAGTTTTTGTTCGAGAAAGACGAGTTTTATTTTATTGAAATGAATACCCGCGTGCAGGTCGAACACCCGGTTTCCGAGATGATTACCGGTGTCGATATTGTGCAAGAGCAAATACGTATTGCCGCCGGCCACAAATTACGTTATCGACAAAAAGACATTCAACTTCGCGGCCACGCGATTGAATGTCGGATCAACGCGGAGAACCCGGTGAGCTTTGTTCCGTCCCCTGGGCGCATCACCCGTTTTCACGTGCCGGGTGGCCCGGGCATTCGTGTTGACTCGCATGTTTACACTGATTATTTTGTACCACCGCACTATGATTCGCTGATTGCCAAAGTGATTGCCCATGGCGACACCCGCCAACAAGCATTTGCACGCATGCGCACAGCATTATCAGAAATGGTGGTTGAGGGTATTCATACCAACCTGCCGTTACATCAGGAGCTGCTCAGTGACGCCGCGTTTATTCGTGGTGGCACCTCCATTCATTTTCTGGAAGAGCGGATGGCGCGCCTGAAAAAAATATCCGGCGATGCGGACTGATTACACAAACCGGTCCACTTTTTCAGCATGCCGTTGTTATCCATTTCAATCCTGCTCGATCGCGAATCGGCCGATATATTCGGCGACACCTTGCTTGAAGTCGGCGCATTGGCCGTCTCGGTGGTGGATGCCGACGAGGGCACCGATTCGGAACGGGCAATTTTTGGCGAGCCAGGCGCATCGGGTGGCCTTTGGGATCGTTGCCAATTGACCGCCCTTTTCCCAACAGACGTGCAAAACATCGATGGGGTTGCGGCGATGTGGCTGGCGGCCGACACACTCGGCATCACCACCCTTAATTTCACGCAGTCTCGGGTGGACGATATTGATTGGGTGAAACAAAACCAGGCACAGTTTCAGCCGATTGTCATTTCCGATCGTATTACCATCGTTCCGACCTGGCACCAGCCGAACAATCCTGCAGCTAACGCGATCGACATTATTCTTGACCCCGGTGCCGCGTTTGGCACCGGCAGCCATCCAACCACGCGTCTATGTTTGCAATGGCTTGAAGTGAATGTCGGGCCGGGAAAAACCGTTCTGGATTACGGCACCGGATCAGGAATCTTGGCCATTGCCGCGATGAAACTTGGGGCGATGGAGGCATACGGCGTCGACATTGACGCGGCCGCCGTTGCCACGGCACACAACAATGCCATTCAAAATAGCGTCGCAATTAAATTAGCCACCACCGACCATGGACTTGATTATGTCGCCGACATCACGGTGGCCAATATTTTGGCCAACCCACTGAAGATGTTGGCTCCGTTATTGGCCAGCCATACCCACCGCGGCGGCAAGTTGGTGTTGGCGGGAATACTCGACGAACAAGCCGATGAAATCATCCATATTTATCGGCCCTATTTTAATCTTGGTGTCTGGCGGCAGGCCGAAGGCTGGAGTGCAATTGCCGGAATTCGTGTTTGACCCCGGCGCTCGGCTAGAATTCAGCCATGCTTCTCTCTTCCTGTCCGAAATGTAACGCGCAATTCAAAGTTGCCCCCGAACAGTTAAACGTCCGCCAGGGGCGGGTCATGTGTGGTCGTTGCCGCCATGTCTTTAACGCCTTTGAATCGTTAAAACGCGTCGAAGATGAAAATACGGTGGAGACCGTCGATTATTCGATCATTGATTCCAGCCGCTCCCGTTCCCCCGAAATTGCGGTGCCCAACGAAGCGGTGAATGCCGCGATCAAAAAACAAACCGCGACCCCAGTTGAAGCCGACCGGCCGACTGAACAGTGGACTGACCCCTTGATACTTCCCCCCAGGCCAGATGCTCCGCCGCCTGCAGAATGGTCGGGCGGCGCATTTGTTCATTCGAACGGTGTCGATGACGTGGTTGCGCCAGACGATATTTCTGACTCGTCAACCACGCCGCCTGACCATTTTGTCTCTTCTGCCAATGACTCGATTTCATCGGTTTCTGTTGAAATAGTCGATCCTAAACAAGCCAATCCAGTCTTTGCCACGGACAATCCGCTGATCACCGGTGCGTTGCCCGCGCCGCGCAGCCATGGCAATTCAATCTTGTGGTGCACCCTCACCGGCCTTGGATTCATCATCTTGAGCTTGCAGGCGCTGTATTTTTATCGCAGCGAAGTGGTTCAGCAATTTCCGCCGTTGCGACCTCATCTGGTGGATGCCTGCCAAATAATTGGCTGCACAGTGCCATGGGGCCGTGACCAATCGGCCATCAAGATTGAAGCGTCTGACTTAATTGAACCACTTGGAAAACCGGGCCGCATCTTGTTGACGGCGACCATCGCCAATCGCGCCTCGACCCAACAAAACTTTCCGTCTCTCGACGTGAAGCTGATGGATGCCAGCAATGTTGTTCTGGCCAGCCGAATATTTACACCCAACGAATATTTGGGCCGCACGCCATCACCCGCCGAAAGCATTGCGCCCAATGCCGAGATATACGTTAATCTCAATCTCGAGCTGATTGGCAAATCGGCTGCCACAGGTTATGCGTTGCAGGCGTTTTACCCATGAGGGAACTGCTAAAAACCTGCTCTTTGCCGGCGTCCCGCGGGAGACACTGCGGCAAAGGCCGGGTGCCAATTTTTGGTTGCCATTGAATCCGCAATATAAACTGAGCCCCTGCGGTGTTACGTAACTACGCAGGGGAGGGAGTTTTTGAGGTTTTTAAAAGCTCCCATGAACAACGGCCCAATATTTACGTGCGTTTCACAGCATTTTTGCCTGAGATATCGCCCCGGTATTGCAGTTTGGCTCAGCAATTCCTAATCTGTCAAATCGCCGCAGCACGTTAAACGCGCTGGCCGGCGATTCACGTTTATTTTGTTATTTGCGTAAATTTTCTGGCTCAATTACGCCGTCGCCACCGCCAGCGAATTCACCATACGATCAACGGCGCGATCAATCAACGACGACTCTTCCAATACTTTGGCTGCACCATTTTTTAGTTGCTGCTGCAACACGTCTGGCGCAATCGACAACGCTTCCATGGCACCCGGGTTGGTGAATAAATAGACACCTCTCAGCGGGCTGACCCAGGAAAGTTTGGCGCGAATTTTATTCCCGCCCTCATGCAAAAATTCAACCCAGGTGCCGCGTTTAAGCTCACGCGTGCTGCTCTGGGTCATCAGAAAATCGGCGGCAATGCCGTTTTCGCCGCCGTCATTGGTTCCTTTTGTTTTCTGCCCCACCAATCCCTCGTCGCGATTCTTTTCGCCTGCAACGACAGACAGCGATGTTGCCCCGCCATTTTTTTCCGCGCGAATCTCTTCAATTTCCACGCCTGCGGACGTGATCTGTATTCTCGCCATGCCGCAACGGCTAATGTTATCGGCTGCGGTTTTTCTGGCCGCCTCCTCGGCAATCAACTTTTCAAATAATGGCGCAACCGCTTCGTCTTTATTGGTGGCGGCGAACATGGCGGCCATGCTTTCACCACGTAGTCCGGCCTTAACCGCAGCGGCATGACAATCAACCAATGCCGAAAAAAAACGATCTCGGTCCATTTTTTCAACAGCGGCAATGTCCAGGCCGGTTTGTAATCGCCGCAACAGCACCGGCAAGGCGGCGACCAAATCACGACGCTGGCCGGCATTGATTTTTGCCTCGACACTCCATAACAGCTGACCGGCGGTTTCCACTGCCTCAAGAAAACGGGCGCGACGTCCACCCTCTCGCAAATAAAGGCGCTCCAGTACGCGCGCCCACGGACCACGCAGCATTGCCTCAACCGGGGCGGGCAAATCGGTAACATTGGGCAAACGTTCTATTTCTGCTTGCGCAACCATTCGCGCCATTTCCCTTTTTTCACGAGCGTGCATCGCCCGCGCCGATTTCTCGACCACTTCTGCGTTGGCCGCTTCTCGCTCCTGCAAAAACGCCTCGAATTCGTCAATCATCGTATCAAACAAGGCGATGTCAGTATTAAATTCGCCGTGAATCCGATCAACAATTATCTCAATTTTTTTGTAAAGAGGATCGTCACGCGACGCCTCACCAGCAAACGCAACAGACGCATTTGCCAACCGATCGAGCAAACGGCGAACAGGATGATTTTTCTTCGAAAAAAATGCCTTGTCGAGAATCGCAACCTTTAACACCGGAATTTGCAAGCGCGCAATGAGCGCCTTGATCGTGTCTGGGATGGACTTGTCGTCAAACACATAATCGAATAACAAAGCAACGATGTCGATGGTCATGGTGTCCACCTGGCTGGAACCCAGCGCCACCCCTTGCGCCTTGATTTCCCGCAACACACTCAGGTTCGCCGCATCGACTTCACCGGCAGCATTATTTTGTGGATTTTGCAACACCGATACCGGTTGTAGATCAGCGTTTCGTTGATGTTGAATTTGTGTCAGTGCGGCAATTAATGCATCCGGCGTGACGCCGGTATTTTTGGTGCCTTGCGTGTTCGATGCGTTCCCCATCTTCGCCGCGTCGAGGCCACTGTTTACTGCCGAACACCGCATTGCCTGCGCGGACTGCCCGCCGTCACCTGGCTGCGCCACGGACTGTACAACCTGGCTGTGGAGTTGCCCGACTGGGAAAATCAGTCCGCCAGCCATCAGTTGCTGCAAGGTCTGAAATATTTCAGCGGCAGAGTTTCCCGGCATCGTGCCGGTTGGCAAAAATCCGCCCCCAGCGGCGTCAGCAGGACCGGCGGCACCCGCATTGTTCGACCGACCGCCGATGGCCGACACTTCCTGGCCTTCGGCGATTGACCCTGGCAGGCCTTTGCGGACAATCTGTGTTTGTGCTTTTCGAAATGTGGGCCGAATGGTCGGCAGAATTTTCTTGGCGATCAAATGTATGTTGATGTCGTGATAGACGCTCAGCATTTCTTGGGCCATATGCTGCTCGACCATTTTCAGCACCGTCAACTTGGTCTGAAAGCCGGCGGTTAATTGGTTACACGCAAACTTTAACGCCTGCACCACGGTATCAGGCGCAATCGGATTGGCATCATTAGCAAGCTCGGGGTCGGAAAGCAAAAACCCCATCCGCTGGGACAATGCACGCAATTCTTCGTCACACTTATTGGTGAATCGCTGGGCAATGTCGTTAACGGCAATGCTTTCGGTGAGTGTGTCATCCTCAACCAGTGAGAGTTGCTCCATATCGTAACGACCGGCGGGCTGCTTTTTTCCGGCGACATCGCCGGAGGCGGTCACTTTTTTTTCAAAACAACGCACAAACTCGCTTCGAAAAGCCGCCTCAATATCACTGCGTTTTTCCCGCGCTTGTTTGCGTGCGTCCAGATAAACATTTTGAGATTCACGATCTGCTGTTTTACCGGCAAGCGCAAATAGTTCATCCTCAATCTTGTTAAACGCTTCTGACAGCGCGGCCGTGATACGTGTCAGCGCAATGTCCCGGCAGGAGTTGATGACGCCGGTTGATTCCGCACTGACCGACCGCCTTTGATTGGCACGAGCCGGATTGAACGCAACTACGTTGTCAACTGCATGAGCCATGTTCGTTCCTGTCTGTCGCGCCATACATCAAATGGTCGCCACATATAAGTAACAAGTAACCGAACAAATCTCATTGAAAAATAAGAACGCAGTCGTGCTGCCCCGATGGCGGGGTAGGCATTACGAAAAATCGCAGCAGGAAAATGCACGCAGATTGGCAAAAACGTTGGCATAGGTTTCGCTCGAGGAAATGCGGCGAGGCCTGCTCGGTCTGGTTTGCGTGGGCGCGGCAAATCCGCGCCGAATTGAAAAATTTCCATCACTCGACTTTCTGGTAATCCCGCTATCGTTGGGTTTTTAACAGCACCCTTTAGACCGGAGACTTTGCGTCCTCATCTTTCAATGAGTTTGCCCTGTTTCAGAATTTGCTTCGAAATGCTCGCCATGTTTTTTGCTGGCATTGCCCTATTGCACAATGAACAAACCAAACACGACACAAATGTGCGCCTGCACATGAAGCAACCACAACACCAATTTCGCAGTTTGGGAAACTGAAGTCAATCGTTTGTGTGCGGCCAGCTTAAAAATAGTCGCTGAATTCGTCTCCGAATCGCGACATCAAGATTTTGGCGGCACCGCCAAAATGACCTGCCAGATGCGTTGAAATCCGGCGTGGCGACCTCATTCGTCGCCGTCGTTATAATAGTGATTTTGTGCACTCGCACCTACGGAACCCACATGCCAGCTCTAATTTGCGGCTCGATCGCCTACGACACCATCATGGTTTTTCACGGTCGCTTCGGCACCCATATCCTCCCCGACCAGATTCATATTCTCAATGTTTCGTTTCTTGTGCCTGATATGCGCCGCGAGTACGGCGGTACCGCCGGCAATATCGCTTATAACCTGAAATTATTGGGTGGGGAGCCGCTCATCATGGCGACCGTCGGGGACGATTTTGGCCCGTACCGGGAGCGATTGGATACATTGGGCATCAGCCGCGCGCACATAAAAGAAGTGCCGGGCACTTTTGTGCCGCAGGCGTTTATCACCACAGATTTGGACGCCAATCAAATTACCGCCTTTCATCCCGGCGCCATGTCGTCGTCGTACATCAACAAGGTGGCGGACGCAAAAAACGTTGCCGTTGGCATTCTGGCTCCGGATTCTCGCGACGGCATGTTACAACACGCCACCCAATTTGCCGACCTGCGAATCCCGTTTATTTTCGATCCCGGCCAAATGATGCCGGTCTTTAATGGCCCCGAATTAAAGCATTTTATTGAACTGGCCGATTACGTCGCTGTCAATGACTACGAAGCACGTGTATTGGAAGACCAGACTGGTGAGTCACTTGAAAAACTGGCCGCCCGGGTTAAGGCATTTTTTGTCACCAAGGGCGCGAAGGGA
>JANPNU010000145.1:0-1940 GCA_031427615.1 Burkholderiales bacterium | reverse complement strand
TCCGTGTATTTCATCACCAATGATGCGAGTTTTAGTTTTGGAACGAAAAGCAGCGGTGTAGTCTAAGCCGTATGCCGTCTTTTGCCCGCCTTCTTTATCAGCGGAGCGATCTCCGTTTCCTCATCAATCGACTTGCCGCAGTCACTTATCCGAATTTCGTATTTTTTCACCGCCACCTTATGTTTAGCAACGATCTTCGGTGTTAAGCGGGGAAAATTGCCGTGAACCCAGTGAAACGCACGCTGATCGGGATCGGAATAGACTTGGTAGTGCCGAGCGTAACCCTTCTGTTGGTCATGGTAGCCTTTAGATTCCCAATCTTTGTTCTCTGCGTCATCATTTTCCGGGTCTTCGACTTCAAGGTCCGCCTCTGGTTTACCCGCCAGACAACTGTTGAATTGTTTCTCCAACTCCGAATCAACAGCTTTGAGTTTTTTTCGGAGTTCTTCAATGTATGTGACCAAGGTTTTCCCGACCGGCGCCGGTCGCTTACCCACCGAAATTCGGAACAAGTACAAAGGAGGATCGGCCTTATCGAAGTCGAGTTGGTCAATATTGCTGATAGTAATACTGCTCTTGCTAGGACCGGTAGCTTTGACCTCAAATATGCAACTTTTCAGCCAAAAGTCCTTGGCTAATGCTCTTGGCCCATGCCAAGCCCCCACCGCGCACTGCCACTGGGGTTTCGGTAGATGCTTCATCAGGATATTTTCCAAGAACCACAACTCCGCAATCAACCCCATCTCTTGAGCCATACCTAAAAGGCTGGGTGTTCTTCCTCTGCCAGGCTAACAACGCTTTCTTGATGGCTTTGACAAAAGCTTTCGGCTCAATCACACGAAGGCGCGCTAGTATAGGAAGCATATCCTTGCCTAACTGCAAGAAGCGGTTTGTATCGTCTCCCGGTAACTGTTCGAGGGTCATCCGTCGGCCCGCACTAAATGAATCTGACAGAGGATCGGCCCAATGCCTGTAGAAAACACCGTCCTCCAGTATCTCGAAGTCGGAGTCGTTACTCTGAAATCTCAGAATTAGCAATCGCCGCCCGTCTTTTGTTAAGCCGACTAGCAAATTGGCATACTCCGGCACCTCTATTTCTGCCGAGCCACCGGCCGGGATATTGCCAAGGGAATTTCTGAGATTCTCCCAAAGTTCATCTAGGTTTGGGATCGGCCGCGGTTTCCACTTCGCGGCGATCCCACTCCGATAGGAAGCATCCGGATTCGGGGATGGTTTCTCCGCGGGATTGGTCAAGTAGTAGCCTTGTTTTCTACCTTCGCAGTTGATCGGCGACGTCCCCTCTTTCACCAATGGTGAGAGCAAAGCCAAAAATGTGGATTTAGGCACGCCCGCCTCTGGAAATGCCTCGTCTGCCATTTGGAAGATCACCTTTCCGGATAGTGCTCCTCCTGGGACAGTCGCGTGTTCCCGTGTGAGGACGGCTTCTGCCATGAATGCGACCTTTTCAGATTGATTCATCGCGGAGAAATCCGGCGGTTTGGGACGAATCTGTTTTGGGTGCGGTGTCTTCATGATATTCGGGCAGTTAGCAGGCGTTGGCAGGCAAGACCATCCTGTGGCTGTCGAAATTCATTAGCCGGTTCGCTCCCTCGTTCGCAATCTTCATTCGAGAAGCGAGGCATGACGCTCACCACGGAGCGTTGGAAGGTGAAGATTTTGCCGACGCCGTGCTCGGAGACGGCGGCTTGCAGGGCGAGCTGGCTGGCGACGTGGCGCGCCTGGACGGCAGCGCCTTGCACGAGGACTTCGCCGTGGCGCAGGAGGTGGTCATTCACCATGCCGGAAGTGACCACGGAGATGATGACCCGGTAGTGGCAGATGATGCCGCGGCGGGCGGCTGCGGCGAAGGTGAGCTGGTGTGCGACGGGTCCGTAGATTTCCGGCGCATCCATGGAATAGACGAGCCGGGCGTCGCCTTC
>JANPNU010000144.1:0-2745 GCA_031427615.1 Burkholderiales bacterium | reverse complement strand
GTCGTTCCAAACATTGGCGGATTGCCCACTCCAGCGTCACGATCTGTCCACTGCTGATATCGAACTGAGGGTGGCTGGTGGCGGCACGGCGCGGCCCATTCGGGAAACAGTCCGCGAAGGTCTTGCCGTTCCTAAATTTTTTGCCCCACTGTTTTTTGCCAATCGCCAGAATATCGTTGATATTGGTGGCATTCGCGCCGCCAAGCGGCATGACCGCCACACCCGGCGTAAAGATCGCACCGCCCTGACTCCATTCGTTGACCGGCACGCCCGGCATGCGCTTTTGAATGGCGCGAATCAGTGAGGCGCGATCTTGTTCCGGGGTGGGGGTAGGCGTAGTCGTCGTCGCTGACGCAGCGGGAGGTTTTGACTGCGCGGTGGTTGGTGATAGGGTCTGCGCGTACGCAATGGTGGCCGCAATCGAAAAAAACAAAATGACCATCAACAGGGCCGGCATGATCCGTGGTGCCCTATTGACCTGCCTAAAAAGGCCTGTGTTTGTTGTCGTGAAAACCGCGTCGTTCGTTTTATCCCGCATTGCCAATTCGCTTCGACGGCATCGAAGGCATCATTGGCAAAATTCGCTCCCGGTCGCGGTCGGCCTCCCAATCGGTATCTTTGCGTTTTTCGCCGGGCATTAACGCGCGATTTTTATATTCGGCCTTCATTTCCCGCAATCGGGATTCGGTGCTGGATGACTCATAAAAGTCGCCGTCCTTGGCCTTGAGTGCGATTTCAAGTTGTTCAACCGCACCGACCAAATTGCCACGCCGATAATAGGCTTCACCAATGGCGCGGTGTTGCGCCATTTTTTTACCCATTCGTTCGTAACACTTGGCGGCGAGCTCATGCAGTTTTGCATCGTCCGGGTTTCGTTTCAGCCGCTCATTGGCCAGACCCAATGCCACATCAATTTTTCCCGATTGAAAATGGGCATCAATCAGACCCAGTGCCAACGCGCGGCTGTCCGGAAAACGTTTGCCCGCGGTTTGATAGGTTGTGATGGCCGCGTCATATTGACCTTTTTGCAGCTGAATTTCCGCGCTCAAATTTTCAATCCACGGATGGGTGGCCGGTGACAGGCGAATGGCCGACAACTCCTGTTCCGCACCGGCAAAGTCACGCGCACGGCTCAGTGCCATCGCCAAACCATATACGTCGGCACGATTACGCAACACCGTGCGTTCGGCGATCGCGGCTCGAAAATAGGTGACGGCTTCGTTGTTGCCCAGACTCATGATCCGCAATTTTGCATGTGCCATTTTGTATTCGGGGCTCTCAACATAGGCGCGCAGCGCGCGTTCACCTTCATTGTTGAGTTGATCGATGCGGTTTTGCATATCGGCAATCCGTTCGGTGGTGAGCGGATGCGTGCGTAAATACCCCGGAGCCTTGCCCTCATTGTGTCGATTGGCCCGCAACAGCCGATCAAAGAATCCAACCATACCCTGTGGGTCAAAACCGGCATTCATCATCAGTTGAATGCCGATGCGATCGGCTTCGCGTTCAAAATCACGGGTGTAATCAAGCTGATTTTGAATCGCCAGTGCTTGTGAGCCAACAATCGCGGCTTCAGTGGCTTGGCCGGCCGAGGTGGAGCCGGAGCGGGCGGCCAGAATGGCGGCCGCGAGTGCCGCCAATTGCAAAATACCGCCAGATCGTTGCCCCATCGCGCCGCGCGCGGCGTGGCGTTGGGTCACATGCGAAATTTCGTGGCCCATCACCCCGGCCAGTTCGGACTCGGTCCGCGAGGCCAATATCAAGCCGGAATGAAATCCGACAAATCCGCCCAATAAGGCAAAGGCGTTGATGGTGTCGTCGTTGAGGATAAAAAATTCGAAATCACGACGGTTGTCATTGGTCGCACCACGGGCAGCGGTGACCAGTCGATTGCCCAGCGCGGCAATGTACGCATTCAGTTCCGGGTCTTCGACATAAGCACGATCACCTCGAACATCAAGCATAATCCGTTTGCCAATGGCGCGCTCCTGTGGCTCGGTCACCAGTGAGTCGGAGACATCACCGAGGTCGGGCAGGCTGCTGGCGTAACCGGTTGACACCATGGTGAAGTTGGTTGCAAGCATGGATATCAGTGTGAATTGCGCCGTGATGGACTTGATGCGGGTGGCACGTCTCAGGCTGGTTTTTCGTGGAGAGTGTTCGGTCGGCGCGGACCGGCAATTATTTTTCAGCAACGCAAAGTCTCCCCATAAAGAACGATTGGATGCATGACCGTCTCGTCAGTTCCCCGATTGCGGCTCTAAAATGGCCACAATCAGCAAGTCTCATTGTAACAAGCCCCATTGCCATCCCATCACAATCGTCCGGCAGAATCACCTGTCGATACCGGTAATAGAGGATAAAAAAGGATAAATACGGTCATGACCAAACTGAATCACTTTAACGAAAGCGGCGAAGCGCATATGGTCGACGTGGGCAACAAAGCCGAAACCCATCGAATTGCTGTTGCCAGTGGCACAATCAGCATGCTACCGGCGACCTTTTTATTGGTCAGGGACGGCACCGCAAAGAAGGGTGACGTGTTGGGGGTGGCGCGTATTGCCGGGATACAAGGCGCAAAAAAATCGGCCGATCTGATTCCACTCTCGCATCCGATTCCAATCAACCGTGTGGCGATTGAATTTTTACTCGATGATAAGACGCACACCATCGCGTGCCGCGCCACGGTGGAAACGTTTGGACGCACCGGCGTGGAGATGGAGGCATTATCAGCGGTGGCGATCG
>JANPNU010000143.1:0-2531 GCA_031427615.1 Burkholderiales bacterium | reverse complement strand
CGCGACGTGATTCCGTTTCCGCGTACACCGGGCAGTGCCCGTTATTAAGCAAAAAGATTCATGATGAAAAAATTTGCGATGGCAGCGGTGGGATTTTCGTTGATCGAGATTGCCATTGTGCTGGCCGTTCTCGGCATTCTGGCGGCGCTGGCCTTGCCGGATTTTTCGCTTGCGGCAGTGCGCGGGCAAATGAAGGAAAGCGCGCCGTTGATTGATGTTGCCAAACGCAATGTGGCCACGGTCTATGCCTTGACCGGCAAGATGCCGGCGGACAATGTGGAAGCAGGATTGCCCGAGTCGGCCAAGCTGGTCGGCAAATATGTCACTGGCATCAGCGTGCAGGATGGTGCCGTGCATGTCACCTGGGGCAATTCAATTAATACCAACCTGCAGGGCAAGGTGCTGACCGTGCGCCCGGCCTATGTGGAAGGACAGCAGGCCGTGCCGGTATCCTGGATGTGCGCGGCGGCACCGGTGCCGGTTGGCATGCTCATCGCCGGGCCCGACAAAACCGATCTGCCTGTGAAATACACGCCGATTGAATGCAGGGCGCGTGAAATAAAATAAACCCATGTCACCCACCGAAAGCCCATCATGACCGCACGCGACGCCCTACCAAACATTGCCGTCAACCACGACCAACTGGTTGCTGATATTGACGCCAAGTGGGACAGCGAAATTGTTCCCGCGCTCATCGAATACATCAAGTTGCCAGCGAAGTCGCCCGGCTTTGATGTTGACTGGGCCAAACACGGCTACCTTGATGCGGCCATTGAGCAGGCGCGTATTTGGGTGGTGGCACAAAATGTGACCGGCCTGACCATGGAAGTGATTGCCGAAGGTGGGCGTACGCCGGTGTTGTTTTTTGATATTCCCGCCACCGGCGGTTTATCCAATGACAAAACCATTCTGCTTTACGGTCACCTCGACAAACAACCGGAGATGACCGGCTGGCGCGCCGGATTGGGGCCATGGATTCCGCTGCTCGAAGACGGCAAGTTATACGGTCGCGGCAGTGCCGATGACGGTTACGCCGTGTTTGCCGCACTCGCCGCGATTATTGCCCTGGATGCGCAAGGCGTGGCACGGCCGCGCTGTGTCGGCTTGATCGAGACCTGTGAAGAAAGTGGCAGTTATGATTTGCCGTTTTACCTTGAGGCACTTGCAGTGCGAATGGGTGATGTGCAGTTGGTGATTGCGCTTGACTCCGGCGCAGGCAATTACGATCAATTGTGGGTGACCACGTCCTTGCGTGGTTTGGTCAATGGCACACTCACCGTGAACATGTTGACCGAAGGCGTGCACTCGGGTGACGCCGGTGGTGTGGTGCCGTCGTCGTTTCGGGTTGCACGCCAGTTGCTCGATCGGCTAGATGATTCACGCACTGGCGTGGTCAAACCAAGCGCATTTAATTGCACCATTCCGCAGGAGCGCATCGACCAGGCGCAACAAGCGGCCAACATTTTGGGTGAAGCCATGTGGAAACGCTTCCCGTGGGATAGCTGTTGTGGCGACGATGGCAAATTTGTTTTTGTGCAACCGGCCACCAAAGACCCGGTGGAATTAATTTTGAACCGCACCTGGCGCGCCGCATTGGCGGTGGTGGGAGCCGATGGTCTGCCACCAATAGCATCCGCCGGCAATGTGCAGCGGCCTTACACCGCACTGAAATTATCATTGCGGCTGCCGCCATTGGTGAATGCCGCCGAGGCGGCCGCCACCATGAAACAAACGCTTGAGACCGATGTGCCCTATTCGGCCAATGTCAAATTTGAATATGAACAAGCCGCCACCGGCTGGAATGCGCCCGCCGCCACGCCGTGGCTGACAAAACTGGTTGAAGACGCCTCCATGGCTTGTTACGGAAAACCAGCGGCATACATGGGTGAGGGCGGTACCATTCCGTTTATGGCCATGCTCGGTGAAAAATTTCCAGACGCCCAAATGCTGGTAACCGGTGTGCTCGGTCCCAAATCAAATGCGCACGGCCCCAATGAGTTTTTGCATGTGCCGTATGCCAAGAAACTCACGGCGGCGGTGGCGTTGGTGATTGCAGGCGTATAGGGTAAAAATAGCAAACACGCCTACTGGCGGGGAGTTTGCGGCAAAAGTGCCGCAAATGGCGCGCGTAATGGCGATTTTTAGTATTTTTATTTTTGGACAACGAGCCGCAACAATTCACTTCTGAACATGGCCGTCACCCTCAAAAGCAAATACGGTCGGCAGATTCCCGAACAAATTGCCGCGATGATCACAGCGGTTTATCCCGCCTTTTTGGCCAAGTCGTTTTTGCGCGATGCGCTGAAGGGCTATGACGCGCTCGAACTGATGCCACGCGGCGTGCATATTGCCGCCGCGCTGAAAACTCATTTGCCGGCTGATTTTCCGCAGGCAGTGAACATACTTCTGCAATCCATGTCCTTGCAAGCAAAGCAAACAGACAGCGGCGGCCTGGCGTCGTTTTTATTTTTGCCGCACGCCATGTTTGTGGCGCAACACGGCCTCGGCCACTTTGCCGAATCCATGCAGGC
>JANPNU010000142.1:0-5224 GCA_031427615.1 Burkholderiales bacterium | reverse complement strand
AAACCCGGATATTTCGGCGCGTTACCGGTGGAGGCGGCGGTTTTTTTGTGGGCGGAATGCGTCCTTGCTACAATCGTCGGCAATATAAACTTTGGAAGGCGCGCAGATGGAAACCCCAAACGATCCGAAATTCAATCCGTATCAGGCACCGAGCGCAACGGCATTGTCTGTCGATGTCGAGCGCGCTGACGCCACGTATATTCCCGGCGGTCGCAGTGTTGCGGCGGGCGATGGGCTGGAATGGATCGCAGCGGCGTGGCGCTTGTTTGTGGTGTCGCCGCTGCTGTGGATCGTGATGATCGTGCTGTACGCGGTGTTTTACGTGGTGCTCGCATTCGTGCCGATCATCGGCTCGCTGGTGGGCTATGTGCTTTACGGCGTCATCGGCGCGGGCTGGCTGGCGGGTGCGCATGCGGTCGCGCGCAGCGAAAAACTCGAGATCGACCACCTCTTCGCGGGCTTCAAAAGCAAGACCGGTCCGTTGATCGCGATCGGCGCTTTCTACGCGGCAGGCTTGCTGGTCATCATCGTGTTGATGGGAATTTTTCTGATGATCGGCCTGGGTGCCGGCGGCGCGATCGGCGCAATCCTGTCCGGCGACACTTCGCAGCTTGCCGCGATCGCGGGCTCCTCGATCATCACGTTTTTGCTGGCGTTGCTGATCGGCCTCGCGCTACTGGCTCCGTTGCTGGCGGCACTGTGGTTTGCGCCTGCGCTGGTGTATTTTCACGATGAGCCGCCGCTGGAGGCGCTAAAGATGAGCTTCTTCGCGTGCCTGAAAAATCTGCTGTCATTCCTGGTCTACGGCGTGCTGATGCTGATGCTCTGTGTGGCCGCCGCGATCCCATTCATGCTCGGCTTTCTCGTCGTCGGGCCGCTGGCGCTGATCTCGGTTTACACGAGCTATCGGGCGATCTTCACCGAACCAGCGTAACGCAGACAGCGGCGGCGGAACAAACCGCCGCGCGCTTTTATCATTTGGCGTTCTACTCTTTCAACACGGTTTTGAACCAATCGTCGAGCATGCGTTTTTCATAGCGCAGCGGCTCGTTCGCGGAGTAGCGGTTGATGTGGTTTTGCAGATAGTTCATGTCCTTGACGCGCGCCTCGCCGCTTTTCACGACCTTGCCCTGCGATTCGATGCTGTAGCGCAATTGAATCGTCGGCCAGTCCGCGCGACCGCGCAGGATGCGCAGATCGTGGGTGCCGCGCGAGCGTGGCTCGATTTGCCCGGCCAGATCGATGTCGAGCACCTCGACCTTCAGATCCTGACCCTGCGGCAATTGCGCGCCCAGCTTGTTGAAATGCCCTTGCAGGTCTTTCATGACGGTGTCTTTTTCCCACGACGCGAAAGGCATATCGACGTAGTTTTCAGGCTGCGTGAAGGTGACTGTGACCGCGGCAACGGCGTGGCCCGCGCCCAATGCCAGCGCGGCTCCTGTGGCGACCAGCACGGCAGATAGATATCGTTTCATGGCGACTCCTTTCAACGAATGGCTGAACCGAAACTCGATGGTACTCCGCTTAGGTTCGACATGCAGCGGGTGCGGAGGTTCCTGCAATTTACATACATGATGTCTAGCACTGGCGCGGTTCTTGGAGGCATTTCGGCCTGGAAGCCGCGCCAGTGCTGGAGTTTGACTAACAAATTTTGTCATTTCGACCGCAGGGAGAAATCTGCTTCTTGTGTTGCCAAACGAAAGCAGATTTCTCCCTGCGGTCAAAATGACAAACTCTTTTCACCTGTCGCACAAAATTTCCCACGCCGCGTTCAGAAGTGATTGCATCGGGCCAGCCCGCTTAATTATTCGTCTATTCGTTTACTGGTCGCTCAATCCAGCGTCTCGCGATAACGCAGCATCGCCACCGTCGCAACGACGAGCATGAACAACGCGATCGGCCAAAGATGCGGCCAGATTTCCGTGAAGCCGTTGCCCTTCAAAAGTATGCCGCGAATCACGCGCAGAAAATGCGTGACCGGCAGCAGCTCGCCGATGGCTTGCGCCCAGCCTGGCATGCCGCGAAACGGGAACATGAAACCGGAAAGCAGGATCGACGGCAGCAGAAAAAAGAACGACATCTGCATCGCCTGCAACTGATTTTTTGCCACGGTGGAAAACGTGAAACCCAACGCGAGATTCGCCGCGATGAATAGCAGCAATACCGACGACAGCAGCAGGAGACTGCCCACCATCGGCACCGCAAACAACAACCTGGCAGCCAGCAAAATAACGCTCACCTGAATGTAGCCGACGATGATGTAGGGCGCGATCTTGCCAATCATCACTTCGATCGGCCGTACCGGCGTGGCGAGCAGATTTTCCATCGTCCCGCGTTCGCGCTCCCGTGTGATGGCAAACGCGGTCATCATCACCATGGTCATGGTGAGGATGGTGCCGATGAGGCCGGGAACGATGTTGTAGCGCGAGAGGCCTTCGGGATTGTAGCGGCGATGTATGCGCAGATCGATCAGATCGGGATGCGCCGCCAGATTTTGCAGTGGTCCGACGAGATCGCGCTGCAACGCCAAACGTGGCAGCGCCTGCAGTGCCGCAATGGCATTGCCGGTCGCGGACGGATCTGTGGCGTCGGCTTCGATCAACAGGCTGGGCCGTTCGCCGCGTACCAGTTTGCGGGCGAAGTCGATGGGAATGGTCACGACAAACTGCACGTCTCCGGTTTCCAGCAAACGATTGGCCTCAACTTCCGATTCGGCTACCTTGACGACCGTGAAGTACCTGGTGTTTTCCATCGCACTGATGAGGCTGCGCGAATAGACATTGTTGTCCGCCGATACGACGGCGATCGGCAAATGCTTCGGGTCGGCATTGATGGCGAAACCGAACATGATCAGTTGCACCACAGGAATGCCAACGATCATGCCGAAGGTCATGCGATCACGCTTCATTTGAATGAATTCCTTGATCATCACGCCCCCCAGGCGTGTAAAGGATAACGACGCGAAGCTCATTGAAAATTGTCTTCTGCTTGATTCATCAGGTGGATAAACACATCCTCGAGCGCGGTCGCCGACTCGTCCATGTGGTGGCGCTCGCCAAGATTAAGGGCACGCAAGGATTCCGCGAGTACCGCTGCATCGGGACCGGTGACATGCAAGGTATTACCAAACGCGGTGACCTGTGAGACTCCGGGGACTACACGCAATTTTTCAGCCAGCGCGGGGAGCCCGGACCCACGCACAATCCAGGTCGCCAGGTGCTGCTGCGAGATCACCTCTTGCATCGTCCCGGTGGTGAGCAAACGTCCATAAGCGATGTAGCCCAATCGTGTGCAGCGTTCCGCCTCGTCCATGTAATGCGTCGTCACAAGTATGGTGACACCCGTTGCGGCCAAGCGGTGAATCTCGTCCCAGAAATCGCGTCGCGCCTTTGGGTCGACGCCTGCGGTTGGTTCATCGAGCAAAAGCAGACGCGGTTGATGGAGCATGCAGGCAGCCAGCGAGAGGCGCTGTTTCCAGCCACCGGAAAGCGAACCCGCGAGCTGGTCTTGCCGGCTGGAGAGCCCCAGTTTTTCGAGTGCATCCGCGACGTGGATCACGCGATCAGACATACCATACATGCGTCCGACGAAATCGAGATTCTCGCGAATGGTGAGGTCCTCCCATAGCGAAAAACGCTGGGTCATGTAGCCGACTTCGCGTTTGATCGCCGCCGATTGCTTGATCACATCGAAGCCCAACACGGTGCCGTTACCGCTATCGGCTTTCAATAGACCGCAGATCAGGCGGATGGAGGTGGTTTTTCCGCTGCCGTTGGGACCGAGAAAGCCAAAGATTTCGCCGCGTTTCACTTTGAGCGAAAAATCGCGCACGACGCGCTTGTCACCATAGCTTTTGTTCAGCGCGTTTACATCGATGACGAGTTGTTCCGGCACAAGGATCGCTCAATCGAGTGAGACGGCCACCGGCTGACCCGGGTGCAGCCTGGCCGCCTGCGCGAGCGGCGGTTTCGCCTCTACGTAAAACACCAGTTTGGCGTGGGACTCCTTGCTGTAGATGACCGGCGGGGTGAATTCCGGCTGGGTGGCAATAAAGTTGATGGTGGCTTTGATGGGCGTACCGCAACCGGCGCACACGAGTGAAACACTCTGTCCGATCTTGATGCTGCCGAGCACGTTTTCGGGCACAAAAAAGCGCACCTTGATTTTATCCGGCGGTAGCAGACTCACAATCGGCTGTCCTGCGGGTACCCATTCACCACGCGAGAAGTAGGTGTTCTCGACAAGTCCTGCGACAGGCGCAACGATCGATTTTTGCGCGACCTTCCAATCATTTTGCGCCAACACCGCTTTGGCGGCATCGACTTCGCGCCTGGCCGCGGTGATCTCTTCCGCCCGACCGACGCTGGTGGTCGCCGTTTTTGTTTGGGCATCGAGTTCGGCGACACGCGCCAGGTCGCGCTGATACAGTGCGCGCGCTTCATCAAGCTTTGCCTGCGATATGAATCCCTGCCTGAAGAGTTTTTCCTGCTGCGCCTGTTGTGAGGCTGAAAGCTGGCGCAGAGCCTTGGCCTGCTGTCCTTGCGCACGCACGGCATCGACCTCGCTTGCGCGGCGACCGGTTTGCAAATTGGAGAGCCTGGCCGCTACCGCCGCAAGGCGCGCTTCCGCTTCGCGGCGCTGGGCGGCCTCGTTTGCGTGTTCAAGCACAAACAGGGGAGCGTTGACGTCGACTTGCTGTCCGCGTGTGACTTGAAGTTGGTCGAGCAATCCGGCGAAAGGCGCGGCGAGATGCAGCGACTCGCCTTCTGCATAGCCCTGGAAATTTAGTGGTGTCTTTTCGCTGCAACCAGCGAGACCAAAAATGCCTAACAGGCCTGCGACGACAGTCAGCGAGTACCAGAATGTATTTCGCACGGGTGCTTTGCCCTTTCTTGGCTGGTCAGGATCGTTCATCAGGGACCCGGCATGATGGTTCAATTGGGATGCACAGACCACGCGCGATGCTACCAGAGCCTAATCGAGATCGAGAAATTGCGCTTCGAACTCAGTGGGCGGTAGCGCCCTGGAAAAAAAGAATCCCTGGTATTCGTCGCATTCCAGATCACGCAATACGCGGTACTGGTCTTCGCTTTCCTACCTGAAACAGCTTCCGGTGGATTCGATCAAGGTAGATTCATCGTTCGTTCGCGATATCGGCACTGATCCCAACGACGAAGCGATCGTTCGCGCGATCGTTGCCATGACCCACAGTCTCAAGCTCAAC
>JANPNU010000141.1:0-2368 GCA_031427615.1 Burkholderiales bacterium | reverse complement strand
GGGTTGGAGCGGGTCTCGTCGCCGCCACCTTCGTATTCGACCAGGCGGCCGGAAGTGAGAATCAGCGGGAATTCCTTGCTGATGTCCTTGTTTTTTTCCTGCACCGATTTGAACAGGGTCGGTAGCCGCCAGAACGTCTTGCGGTCTTCGTGCGTCGGGTATTTGGCGATCATGTCCGGGCGCGGCGAATACAAAGGCTCGCGGTGGATCGGCACCGGATCCGGAAAATTCCACACCACCGCGCGCGCCTTGGCATTGCCGAAGGGATGGCAGCCGTGATTTTTGAGGGTTACGCGCTGGATGCCGCCGGACAAATCGGTTTTCCAGTTTTTGCCCTCGGCGGCTTTTTGTTCGTCTTCGGTCAATTCCGCCCACCAGCCGAGCTTTTTCAGCAACACATGGTCGAATTCCGGGTAGCCGGTGGTGATGTCGGCACCCAGTGAGTGCGAGCCGTCTTCGGACAACAATGAGATGCCGTCGCGCTCGACACCAAAATTGGCGCGGAAATTGCCGCCGCCGTCCATGACGTGTTTGGAGGTGTCGTAGAGATTGGGCGAGCCGGGGTGTTTGAGCGCGGCGTTGCCATAACACGGCCACGGCAGGCCGAAATAATCGCCGTTGAGGTTGTAGCCGGTTTCCTTGTCGATGACATCCTTGGTGCAACGCAAGGTCTTGACGTCGAACGCGGCCATGTTGCGCATGTGTGCTTTCAGGCGCTCCGGCGATTGGCCGGTGTAGCCGATGGTCCAGACACCGCGGTTGATTTCACGCAGGATGTCCTCGATCACCGGCTCCTGGTAGCCGCCAGCGGCTTTCATCAGATTGATGTTTTGTTTGCCGTCGCGCTTGCCCAGCAATTGCTCGCCAAAGCCCATGCGGGTGGCAAAGTCGTACATGATGGCGTGATCCGAGCGTGATTCAAACAGCGGGTCGATGACTTTTTCGCGCCATTGCAGCGAGCGGTTCGACGCGGTGACCGAGCCGACACATTCAAACTGGGTGCAGGCTGGCAGCAAATACACGCCGTCCTTGCGATCCGGCATGGCCGCCGAGGCGGTCGGATAGGGGTCGATGATGACCATCAACTCCACCGCTTCCATGGCCTTTTTCATTTCCAGGCCGCGCGTTTGCGAATTGGGTGCGTGTCCCCAATACACAATGGCTTTCAGGTTGGAATCCTGGTAGATCATTTCATTTTTTTCCAACACGCCGTCAATCCAGCGAGACAGGGTCATGCCGGGTTTTTCCATCATGGCCTTGGAGGCATAACGGCCCTTGATGTAATCGTAGTCAACGTTCCAGACCTTGGCCCAGTGTTTCCACGACCCTTCGGCCAAACCGTAGTAGCCCGGCAATGAATCTGGATTCGGACCGACGTCGGTTGCGCCCTGCACATTGTCGTGGCCACGGAAAATATTGGTGCCGCCACCGGATACGCCAACGTTGCCCAGTGCCAATTGCAAAATACACGATGCACGTACCATCGCATTGCCAATGGTGTGCTGCGTCTGTCCCATACACCACACGACCGTTGATGGACGATTGAGCGCCATGGTCTCCGCGACTTTATATACTTCGGCCTCCGGCACACCACAGGCTTCTTCAACCGCCGCTGGATGCCACTTTTTCATGACCTCTTCACGAATTTTTTCCATTCCAAAAACACGGTCATGCAGGTATTTTTTGTCTTCCCAGCCATTGGCAAAGATGTGATACAACATGCCAAACAGGAACGGAATATCAGTACCAGATCGAATGCGGACAAACTGATCCGCCTTGGCAGCGGTACGCGTGAAGCGTGGATCAACCACGATCATCTTCGCACCGGTTTCCTTGGCGTGCAGCATATGCAGCATCGAAACCGGATGGGCCTCGGCTGCGTTCGAGCCGATATACATGGCGCACTTGGCGTTTTGCATATCATTGTAGGAATTGGTCATCGCGCCATAACCCCAGGTATTGGCCACACCGGCTACCGTGGTGGAGTGACAAATACGCGCCTGATGGTCACAGTTATTGGTGCCAAACAATGACACAAATTTGCGCATCAAATACGCCTGTTCGTTGTTGTGTTTGGATGAACCGATCCAATAAACAGAATCCGGACCATTGTCCTTGCGCAACTTCATGAATTTTTCGGTGATCTCGGTCATCGCCTGATCCCACGACATACGCTGATATTTGCCGTTGACCAATTTCATCGGGTACTTCAGGCGATGTTCACCATGACCATGCTCACGTACCGATGCGCCCTTGGCACAATACGAACCCAAATTCAGCGGAGAATCAAACACCGGCTCTTGGCGCACCCACACACCGTTTTGCACCACAGCGTCCACCGCGCAGCCAACCGAGCAATGGGTGCACA
>JANPNU010000140.1:0-3580 GCA_031427615.1 Burkholderiales bacterium | reverse complement strand
GCTGTCGATTCGGCGGCAATTGCCGCGACCCGACTTCGCATTGAATACGATTTTAAATTGCAGGAAAATGCGAAGTTGATGATCGAGACGGCCGAGCGACGCGATGGAATTAATATCACGTGGCGGGCGATCAATGATGATGCGATGAACAGCATCATCATGCACGCCAGAATGGCGGACCTCGTCGTTCTGACTCAAGAGGATCCGTCCAAGCGACTATTGATTGCCCCCTCGGTCGTCGCCAATGTTGTACTGAGTGCCGGACATCCGGTGCTGATTGTTCCGTATGTCGGCCAATTTTCAACCTGTGGCGAATCGGTGTTGGTTGCATGGAGCGGTACGCGCGAGTCCGCGCGAGCCGTGTCGGACGCGGTGCCCTTGATCAAGGGCGCGCGCGCCGTACACTTGGTATCGTTTAACAATGCAACGGATGAAAATGGCGGTGCCCAATCTGATATTGATGTCGGCCAGTGGTTGTCCCGCCATGATCTGAAGGTTACTTGTCGCCGTCAAACATCAAAGGACATTGATGTGGGCAACCAAATTTTGTCTTTGGCTGCCGATCTTGAAAGCGACATGGTTGTCATGGGTGGTTATGGACACTCCCGCACAATTGAATTTTTTCTCGGCGGCGTCACCAAAACACTACTTGATACGATGACCGTGCCGGTGCTCATGTCACACTGATCCATCCGCTCGACTTGATCGTTGCTTGCCGATCGTGTTGTGATTGTTTGTCCTTGCACGGTGCGCCGAAAAACGCCGATCTCATATAGGCTTTATACATGACCAAATGCGTGGTCCACTTCTTTCACCGAAATTTCGTTGTCCTGATGCGACGATGGTTGGCAAAATATTGCCTGTTGATGTTATGTCTAGTGGTCGCGGCCGAGTCAGCCACGGCGAAGGCATTGCCTGACTTTGCCGAGCTTGAGTCGTCCGGTGCCATCATTGGCAAAATTATGATCAATCCGCAGAATATTTTCGACCTAAACAACCAGGAGGAAAATCAGGCGTTTTTCCAGTGGGCAAAC
This sequence comes from Burkholderiales bacterium, assembly GCA_031427615.1. Lineage (GTDB taxonomy): Bacteria > Pseudomonadota > Gammaproteobacteria > Burkholderiales > Usitatibacteraceae > UKL13-2. The sequence goes on along the minus strand of JANPNU010000140.1, from coordinate 2,546 downwards.
CGACTGCATGTTTTGACGCGGCCGGAGGTGATCTCGCGGCTATTGTTGTTCAAAGCCGGGGAGCGCGTATCGAAGCAGAAAATTGATGAAGCCGAGCGCCTGTTGAGAAATTCCAGTACCCACTACGACGTCAATATTCGACCGGTTGCGTATACAAATGGCATTGTTGATATCGAGGTGGTCACCCGCGACACTTGGACACTAGAACTCACCGGTAGTTTTTCACGTGCTGGCGGTGACAATAAGACCAGCTTCGGTGTTGTCGAGCAGAATCTGCTTGGTTCCGGTGTGGGGATCGGTTATAGCCGCACGGCTGACATTGACAGGAATGGTTCTGAATTTGAGCTGTCGATCGCCCAGGCCTTTGACGGTTGGACCAAGGTCGATTTTTTTCGTGGTCGATATAATGACGGCAAGCGAACCGCATTGGCGATTGATCGTCCGTTTTATGCGTTTGATACCAGACAGGCGGTGCATTTGGCTTGGCGTGACGAGGAACGAATGGATTCGATCTTTAATGCGGGCAATACCATCAGCGAATTTCGTCGTCGTATCCGGTTTGCGGAAATCAGTGGCGGTTGGTCGCCAGGGATGGTGAATAGCTGGGTGAAAAGATTTACGGCCGGGGCAACCATTCAAGATCAGCAGTTTGGCGTTGCGGCCGGACGATCCGCGCCCCTGACCCTACCGGTTGACAATAATTTGCGGGCACTTTTTGTCAGGGTGGATTTGCTTGAGGATCGATTTGTAAAGGTAAAAAACTTTAACCGCATCGAACGCCCGGAGTATCTTGCGCTCGGTTTTAATGGGCGGCTGCAGCTCTCGCTGCCGGTTACGGTCGCGGGATCAACCCATTCGCAGCCATTATTTGCCGCGACGGTGAGTAATGGTTTCCGGTTTTCTGGCGAGCAAATCCTGCAGGTTTCGGGTTCGTTTGCGCGGCGCATTGGCGAAGCCGGGCTGCCGATGACTCAGGTCGGTGCCCGCATCAAATTTTATTCACCACGGGCCGCGCGGTCACTGGTCTACGCGTCGGTGACATGGGACCATGTACAGGGCGGCGGCATCACGGATCAATTACTCATTGGTGGCAACTTCGGATTGCGCGGTTATCCGTCTCGTTATCAGGCTGGCGAGCAACGCGTGTTGTTCTCGATTGAAAAGCGGGTATTTGCGAAATGGTATCCGTTGCGGCTGCTACGGATCGGCGGCGCGGTATTTTTTGACACCGGCCGTGCCTGGGGAGGACAGAATCAAAACACGATCAATGGCGGTCAACTGTCGGATATCGGCGTTGGTTTGCGGATTGCATTGGATAGGACCGCCTTCGCCAACATGTTGCACGTTGATCTGGCCATGCCGCTCAATCGTGCGCCCGGTATCAAGCCCGTGCAATTTTTGATAAAAAGTGAATTTTCTTTTTAGATCAAAAGGCGGTTGCATTTGCCGTTGGCAACGGTTACCGTGAGCTGATCACTATTCGCTGGTGGTTGCAAACGCATATATTCCATGACTCATTCCGTTCCAAAAAATCCACTCAAGCATTTGCGAGCCTCCGATTTGATCGGCATTGCCAAGCTGGCGACCGACGCAACGCATCACGCCACGTTTATTGCGGAGGGCGTACATCAGTCGGTGCGGGGAACGCTGGGTTTGTCGAGTGGAAAAACCAGGACGGAGACAGGCGGCCTGACCGGGCTGATCTACCAGAGTATTCGTGGCGTGGGCAAATTGGTCGGTAAAAGCGTAGATTCAGCGTTGGCCGCGTTGCAGCCACTATTTATGTCGATCGAGCAAGACGCGCCCAATTCGCCGCAGCGTGAGGCCGTGCTGGCAGCTTTAAACGGCGTCATGGGAGACTATCTGGCGGAAAGTAACAACTCGTTGGCAACATCGATGACGTTTCGGTATCAGGGCAAGGAGATCACCCCTGAAATGTTGCCCCTACCGGCTGATCGAGAGCACGGTAGGGAAGACCAGCAGAAAATACTGCTGATGATTCACGGGCTGTGTATGAACGACCTGCAATGGCAGACTATGCAAAACGGGCAATCATTCAATCATGGTGAAGTGGTATCGAAGGCGCTGGATGATCTGCCCATCTATTTGCGTTACAACACCGGCAAACATATTTCGCAGAATGGGCGGGAGCTGGCCGCGAAATTGGAACATTGGGTGACGAGCCAACCGCATTCGATCGCTGAACTGACCGTGATTGCACACAGTATGGGCGGCTTGCTGATTCGCAGTGCCGTGGCGTACGCCACGGTCGAAAAAATGCGTTGGCCGGCGCGGCTAAAAAGTATTGTATTTTTGGGCACCCCTCATCACGGGGCACCGCTCGAGCGGGCCGGTCATTGGCTTGACAATATTCTAGGCAGCAACACCTATAGCGCGCCGTTCGCCAGGTTGGCGCAATTACGAAGTGCCGGCATTACCGATTTACGATTGGGCGATGTACTCGACGAGCATTGGCAGAATGATCGTCATCCTGAGGGGAAGGCGGAGGGCAAGGGGAAAGGCAAGCGGACCGGGCCACGACAATC
>JANPNU010000139.1:0-3931 GCA_031427615.1 Burkholderiales bacterium | reverse complement strand
AATCTGGAACTCGATTTCCTCCTCATCGGCGGACTTTTCATGTTCGACCGAATAGGTAGCGCGAACCGGAACATATATCCGCTCACCGGCAATCTGGATTTCGAATTGATCGCCATGTTCGATGGCATCCGCCAGGCGTCGTAACTTGGCTACAAATTCCTCATTCGAATAACTCTTTTCAACATCACGCTCTGTTTTGATCGCCATCGGATTCACCTTTTGTGTGTGTTGTGTGTTGTGAAATTGCAATACATTAACCCGCCAATTTGACGGGTCGTCGCACGATTGGTTCAACCAGCCTCAAATATTAATCCATGGTGGTGCGATTTCCAGTTTTTCAAAATGCACCGGCCACATCGAACGATATCGAGGTACAATTGCGGCAGAATTTTTGCAGCGGTTGCCGCTTTCCGCCGACCCACCACTTCATGCATCCATGCGCGTATTTTTTATCCTCTTCCTGATCGCCTGGTTTCCGTTGCACGGCGTGAGCCTGGCGTGGGCCAATGCAATGGATCATGGCGCGTGTGGTACACAGGTCAGTGCGGATGCCACGGTGTCGGCCCACACCTGCCACGACCACGACGTTGCCAGCCATGCCCCTGCGGAGGCCGATCCAACCGTCGGCAGCAGCGGGACAGACAGTGGCGCGCACTGCTCGGCCTGCCATCTCAGCTTCGCCAATTATTTGGCCAGTGAAATTGTCGTTCTTTCCTATGATGACGATTTGGATCAATTTTCGTCTTTCGCCTCGACCATCTATAGCTGCTACGTTTCGGTTCCCGAACGTATTCCCGTCGCCCTCGCCTAGCTCCCTTTCCGGGCGCGTCTTCCTGAAGTCGTTCTGCGTCGTCACCCCGCAATAGCAGCGTGATGACTTTTTCAGGCTATTTTTAGCGACTTCATGCTATGTTGCGCGCGCCCATGTCTGGTTCACTTTGCGTGGGAGTTCATTATGCGAAAACACATTCGCATCGTTATCGTTTTTTTTCCGCTGCTGCTTGGCAGTGTTACAGCGTCGGCCCAATCAATCAAAGACGCCGTTGAAGCGGCCTGGCAGCGCAGTCCACAAGGACAATCGGCAGCCGCGTGGTCAGAGGAAGCCCAGGCGCGCGTCAATGCCGCGGACCGCTGGTTTGCCGAACCGCCCGCTCTGTCGATTGGCCAGCGCACGGGCCGGTCAATCAACAATTCCGGCGCGCGTGAAAACGAACTGGAAATATCGCTGCCAATCCGCGCCTGGAATGGTCGCGCGACCGACCAGGTGCTGGCCGCTGCCGAACAAGCTGAATGGTCGGCCAGCCTGCAATACGCCAGGTGGCGGCTCGCCGGCGAGGTGCGCGAGGCCTACTGGAATACGCGCCTGGCGGAAATTGAGCGTGAGTTGGCGTTGCAAAAGGCGGCGTCATCCGCCCGTATTGCCGATGATGCGGCGCGGCGGGTAAAGGCGGGCGAACTGGCCAGAATTGACCAGAACCGCGCCGAAGCCGAGCGCGATGCGGCCGAAATTGCCAGTATGGAAGCGACCATCAAGGCGCGCCAGGCCGCGCAGGCGTTCACACTGTTGACCGGATTGCCGATTGGCCTGGCCATCGCCGAATCCGCCAACGACCGTGCTTTCGTTTGGCAAACCCACCCCGCCTATGCCAACCAGAGTGATGCCGTCCATGTCGCCAGGGCACGGGCGGATCAGGCCGTCAAAGTCACCCGTGACCCACTGGAATTCACACTCGCCACCAGCCGCGAGCGCGGTAACATGGCCGAGCCCACCAAATCGACGCTACGGGTTGGCATTCGCATTCCCTTTGCCGCCGACGCACGCAACAAATCGCCTATTGCCAAGGCCACAGCGGCGCGTATTGAAGCCGAGGCGTTTTTGCCGTTGATCGAACAGCGTCTGCGGGCCGAGCACCAGGCGGCACGGGACGTGTTGTCTGGCTGGCAATCGCTCGCGATATCCGCCGATCGCCGCGTCGCGCTGGCACGCGACACCGCGCAGCTCATTGACAAATCCTTCCGGCTGGGCGAGACCGATTTGCCAACCCGGCTGCGTGCCGAGAACGAGCGCTTCGAGGCCGAACGTGTGGCCGCGCGCGCCGTCATTGAACTCAAGCGCGCCATTTCCAATTTGAATCAATCATCAGGATTGTTACCATGATCAAAATATTGTTGCTGCTGTTCATCACCATCACCCTGTCGGCATGGGCCGGCCCCGGCCCCGCCGGGCATTCTCACGACGTTGCGGCTGTTACCACCGGCACCGGCACCGCCGCGCCGCGTTTTGGTGCCACCACCGATTTGTTTGAAGTCGTTGGCATTCTTGCGGGCGGCGAGCTGGCGGTATTTATTGACCGCTTCGCGACCAATTTGCCGGTCATTGACGCCACCGTCGAATTGGAAAGTGGCACGTTCAAAGCCAAAGGGGTATTGCACAAGGATATGGGTGATTTTGTGTTCCCTGCGGACGTGTTCAACAAGCCCGGCAGCCACCCGCTGGTGCTGACCATCACCGCGGGCGAGGACGTGGATATTGTTGCCGCCAACCTGGTGGTACCTGACCCGCATGCCGGTGACAACCATGCCGATGCCCCGTGGCGGACCAAACGCAATGCGCTGCTCGCCGGTGTTGCGCTGCTGGCCATGGCGGCGATCGGGTGGCGATTAAGATCGCGCCTGCAAAATAAATACGGCAGCATCGGAGGCATTCATGTTTAAGCTCATTTTGCGCGCCACGGTCGTTTTGCTCATCACCACCGGTGTGGTTGCCGGGCCCGGCCACGATCATGGCGATGCGCCGACCGCCGCCGCCAGCAACGCGCCCCGACGCGCGCCCGATGGCAGTGTGTTTTTGCCCAAACCATCCCAACGCCAATTGGCGATTCGGACCATTCATACCAAAATCACCGCCGAGCCACGCACCGTTGAATTGCCCGGTCGGGTGGTGATTGATCCGGCCACCGGCGGTCGGGTGCAGTCCACGCAGGCGGGGCGTTTGTTACCCGGCCCGAATGGCATGCCACAGCCGGGGCAAAAAGTAGCACGCGGCGCGGTGCTGGCCTATGTGCTGCCATCGGTGGGATTACTCGAGTCGGCCAATCAGCGCGCCCACGCAGCGGAGATTTCCGCCAATCTGGAATCGGCAAAAAAGCGGCTCGCCCGTTTGCAACAACTCGAAGGCACGGTGCCGCAACGCGAAATTGACGACGCCAAAATCACCCTCGCCGGTCTCGAAATACGTGCCGCCAGTGTCGGCAATAGCTTGTCTGCCCGCGAAGCATTGCTGGCACCGGTCAGTGGTGTGGTAGCAGGAGTGGCAGCCAATGCCATCGCCGGACAGGTGATCGACGCCCGTGAGGTGTTGTATGAAATCACCGACCCCAACACCCTCACCATTGAGGCCACCGCCTTTGATTCCGCCACCGCCGCCAATGTTGCCGGTGGGGCGGTTGCCATTGGTGGGAAATCGATTGCGCTGACCTTTGTCGGCGCCGCGCGCAGCTTGCGCGAAGGTCACATTCCCCTTGTTTTTCGGACATCTTCAGGCAAAAATGCCGCAAACGGCAAGTCTGGCGGGCAGTTTGCCGATTTTTCCACCGTCGCCATAGGTGAATCGGTCAAGGTCGCGGTGCAATCCAAAACAACTCTGGAAGGCATCGCGATTCCATCCGGAGCATTGGTTAAAAATCCGTCGAATCAAGATATTGTCTGGGTGGTCGAGCGCCCCGAACACTTTGTGCCGCGCGTAGTGCGCTTCGCGCCACTGGATGGCAGCCGGGTGCTGGTCGTGTCCGGGTTAACAGCCGGCGAGCGCGTGGTGACCGACGGCGCGCCGTTGCTCAACCAGGTCCGTTAAGGAATCGCCCATCATGATTTCAGCGATCCTTGGCAGCAGCCTCAAGCACCGTCTATTTGTTCTCGCTGTGGCGGCGGT
>JANPNU010000138.1:0-6035 GCA_031427615.1 Burkholderiales bacterium | reverse complement strand
ATTTTTTTGTGTAAGCAACAACGTATGGCGACGAAATGGACTTGATCAGAGCTTCCCCAGCTTACTCTCTTCAGTACATCGCGACAAAACACCAAAGGCCGGAGTCAAATGACCTAAGGTGATGGTGATCCGGCCGCGGCCGGTCGTGCATAAACCCAGCGCAGCAACAAATCCTGCGCATCCTGCGTCAGGGGGGCATTGGCATGATTCACCATCAGCACCACGCTGTAACGGCGGCCGTCACTGGCCAACACATACCCCGCCATCGCCCGCACGTCGTTGAGTGTGCCGCCTTTGATGTGCGCCTGGCCGGTTACCGACTCGGATCGCAGGCGGCGACGAAACGTGCCATCAATCCCCATCAGCGACATGGATGAAATAAATTCAGGCATGGTGGGTGAACGCCAGGCCGCATCCAACAACAACGACAAGGTGGCGGCTGATATCCGCTCAACCCGTGACAAGCCGGCACCGTTCTCAATCACCAATTCTGGCGCAGTGATGCCTTTACCCTTCAACCAATCGCGAACAATATCCAACGAACGTGCCGTTGTTGCGGGCTGTTTGTCGATCTCACCCGAAAGCGTCAAGTACAGCTGGCGTGCCATCACGTTATTGGAAAATTTATTGATGTCACGCACCAACTCACTCATGGGTGGCGACTCAATACTGGCGATCAATCTGGCATTGGCTGGGACGGATGCCAAACGCACCGCCCCCTTCCAAACGCCGCCCACGTCATGCCACATGTTGGCGAATACGCCACCCACAAAACGCGCATGATCAAGCAGCGAAATATTCCAGACACTTTCGCCGCAGCGACGCGGATAACTGCCGGTAAATACCAAACGGATCTGGATGGGAGACAGCGTTTGCACATCCAGCTTGATGCGCTCGCGCCAATCGCCGCAGGGGGCGTCCAGCAGTTTGGTTCGGTTGACGATTTCAAATTGGGCCGGCTTCACGTCGGGTGAAATGCTGACCGTTTTGTCATCAACAGACGGCACGAAAAAAAACCGCACGGTCTTGAAATTGACCAACAGCGCATCCGGGCCGACGTTATAAGCACGCGTCGTTTCACCATCAAACTTCGCCGGATCAAAATCACTCTCGGCAAAAAACGAACGGTCCAACACCAAGTCACCATTAATCGTCCGCAGGCCGCGTGTACGCAATTGTTTCAGCAACATCCAGAATCGTTCGACCGTCAATTTTGGGTCGCCCGAACCTTTCAACACCAAGTCCCCATTCAGCGTGGAACCGCGTAAATCACCATTGATCAACACCTGTGTTTTCCATGTGTAGGCCGGCCCGAGCAATTCCAGCGCGGCATAGGTGGTGACCAGCTTCATGACGGACGCCGGGTTCATTGACCGGCTGGCATTGTGGGTGATCAACGGCTCCTGTGCATCCATTTCTTTAACCACAATTGCCACGTTGTCGAGCGGCACCTGCGCCCTGGCAAATATTTCGATAATGGCCGGTGGCAGCGGAGTCGGGGCCGTCGCGACAGAAGGGGCCGCGCTTGGTTGTGCGAGCGCCTGGCCGAAACTAAGCATAACCAACACAGCCAGCAAACAAAGCAACGTCTTCAAGCCGCGATCTCGTTGATCACAGCGATGGTTTTGTTCACCATTAATTGAAACTCCGCGTCTTCAATCACATATGGCGGCATGAAATACACCGTGTTGCCGATCGGCCGCAGCAACAATCCATGTTGTAAAGCGGCGGCAAAAAATTGTCGCGCAAAGGCGTGTTGGCTCGACGCCACATCAAACGCCCAGATCATGCCCAGATGACGAAAATTTTTCACATGCGGATGCACCTTTAATGGCACCACCATGGTCGCGAAACGTGCCGCGCGAACTTGGTTGGAATCGATCACGTTATCGTCGTCAAAAATATCCAGGGTCGCCAGCGCCGCACGACACGCGAGCGCCGAACCGGTGTATGAATGCGAATGCAAAAATCCGCGCGCCACATCATCATCATAAAACGCGTCGTAGATTTGATCCGTGGTCAACACACACGACAACGGCAAATAACCACCGGTGATGCCTTTTGATAAACACATCAAATCAGGCAATGGCGCGTCAACTTGCTGCCAGGCGAACATGGTGCCGGTGCGACCAAAACCGGTCATGATTTCGTCGGCAATCAAAAACACCCCGTATCGGCTGCAAAGCTCGCGTGCAAGCTGCAAGTACAACGGGTGAAAAACCCGCATTCCCGCCGCGCCTTGCACCAGTGGTTCAACAATCATGGCGGCGATTTCATGATGGCGCGCGATCAATAACTTTTCCAACGCCGCGGCGGCGTTCCGCGCACCCGCCTCACCGCCATCCGCATCTTCTGAGGATTGCGGAAACGGCACCAGCAAATTGTTATTCAGCAATGGCGCGTAGGCATCTTTAAAAATTGCCACATCGGTCACCGACAATGCGCCAAGGGTTTCGCCGTGATAACTGCCTTCGAGCGAAACAAATTTGGTTTTGCCAACTGCACCGGTGTTGCGCCAATAATGAAAACTCATCTTTAACGCGATCTCAACAGCCGATGCACCGTCGCTGCCAAAAAAAGCGTGGCCGAGTCCGGTCAGTTTGTGCAAGCGTTCGGCCAGCTCCACCGCAGGGGCGTGGGTAAATCCCGCCAACATGGCGTGTTCAAGTGTATCGAGTTGATCCTTGATGGCGGCATTAATGCGCGGATTGGCGTGACCGAATAAATTGACCCACCAACTCGACACACAATCGAGATAGGCGTTGCCGTCGAAATCAGTCAGCCACACGCCGCTGGCGGAGGCAATCGGCACCAGTGGAAACTGCTCGTGGTGTTTCATTTGTGTGCACGGATGCCAAATACTGGCAAGCGAGCGGGTGATGAGTTCGGCGTTTTTTTGGTTGGTGTTGGTCATGGCTGTTGAATCTAACACACGCGCCAGTGGTCGTTTGTGGTTGGACGATTATCCTAGAAACGGCAGTTGGACGGGTGTGAGTGTGCGTTTTTGCGGCTTTCTGGCCAGGCCTCATTTGGCAACAGCGACGCGGCAACCTGCACGTTGCAAGCAGGAGCAACACCGCCAGGGAGCCGCAAAAACATACAATCGCACCCGTCGCGCTCTCACCCAAAAGGTGAACGTCTTGAATCCACCAAACACCAATGAATACGCGGTGTTCCAGACAGTTTAGCGGTCAACTGCGGTTTCTAGGATGATGGAAGTACGAACGAATTGATTGGCTCAATTGACCGCGGGAGCAGCGGAGTCGTTTGCGTGGTGCAGGGTGACCGGCGATTTTCCAGGGCGCTTGTTCAGCGCCTCCAGCACCTTGAGCGCGGCATACGCATCGTTTGCGGCATACAACAATTGTTTGTCGTTGAGCGCCGGTGCCGCCCAGTTCGTGGTTGTAACACGTTTTGATTTGTGAAATTTTTGATTCATCACAATGGCCACCGCAGCACGCACACCGGCGGTGCTTTTATATCCTTCGTGGCGAAAAACCGTGTTCAGATCAAGCACCGCGTCCAAGGTGACATCGAGCTTGCGCTGGATTTGGCTGCGGTCTGACTCCAACCCAAACCCCACCTTGAGCACCTCAGTGGAGCGCAATATCTCAACCAAATATTCGTGCCCTTCCGGACGAAACACCTGAAAAATGAACGCCTTTTCTAACGTGGCAAACTGCACGGTGTGCGGCCCGCTGCTGACGTCACCCTTCACAAATGTCGGTTTGGACTCGGTGTCAAACCCCACCACGCGCGCTGTTTGAATTTCGATCATGGCGGCGGCAAATTCGGCGCTGCTAACCGGCACAACAATGGCATCCAGCGGCAACCCAACAAAGGGTTCGAGCAGAATGGTTTCGGCTTTTGACGGGGTCGCTTGTTTCATTTCCTATGAATGACGGGTGATATTGTGGGACGATTAAAACGACACTGTAGCCTGTTCAAACGGCCCCAACATATTTGCTTCACATTGATCACTACACCGATGTAACCGGTAACCCACCGGCGTCATAGTCACCAGACTATAGTCTCGCCACAATGCCCTCACGTTCAACAACACGGAGAGGGAAATACGCAAACGAGCATCAGCGTCACTTGCAACGCAGCGGGAGTGGCCTTCATGCGACGCGCAAATCTTGCCGGCATCTTTGGGATGGCTATCCCCAGAAACAGCCGTGTTGGTCTTTTTCCACGACCGCCAGGAATTTCTCGATTGAACTTACCGTGGGTTGCGGCCCGTAACCATGCCACTTGAGGTCGGCGCGCATCCAGAAAATTTTCCAGACGTCTTGGCTCCTGACATAGGTTGCCTTCGCCAAAGGGGTTTCCATCGTCACCGTAGGCTCTTTCCAGCGGGGCCGAATCTCGAAGATTTCCACGCTCTGATCAACAACACGAAAACCAATATCCAATTCTGGCCGGATGTGTGGTGCAGGCCGATGCTTCTGAATATAAGCATCAACAACCCGCTCGATTCTCTTGCGCTCGATGTCGTTTAAGGCCATTTTTTTATTCTCCGATGAGCGTTAATAGGGTCTACCAGAATGGCACTTACTTAAGCATAAAAACGGGACAAAATAGCGATGAAGTAGGTTGGTGCTGAACAACGTGAAGCCCAACATGGTCGACGATAAACTGTTGGGCTTCGCAAGCTCAGCGCCAACCTACGATATTGCCAGTAACCATCCAATTACGCTTCAGTAAGTGCCGTTCGGGTCTACCATAGAATTTGTGGATGATCCCTGTTGTAAACCCTATTGATTTTCCCGATTGATTTCCCATCAACCAAACAGGTGTCGATAGACGCAACTCAAAAAGCGTTATGAAAAAAATTCGGCGCGCCGCAAAATGCGACGTGAAACTGACGCTGTTTTACGTCTGAAAATGAGTTTTCTACAGCTTCAACGATGAAGTTGAGGGACGCGCCCCACGTTGCCCAAAGGATAAACGAAGGCGCTTGTTGGCGCGTCCCTCTCGAAAGTGTTAGACGGCGTGGTCAACACAATGACACGCGGAAAATTGCCACATTGTGCATCCAGCGCCATCTCATTTCTGCCTCACCGCGGTCTGCATCTGCCGAAGGGGATGCTCACGATAGAACGCCCACATCTGGCTCGAGGCGTCGATGCTGTTGCTGGTGGTCCCCGCCAACCATTCCGGCACCAGCTTGCCGCCAGGCCAGGTATGGCCTCCTCCCATGACCGTGTAGAGCACCACGGCCGCGTCGTCAGCACAGTTCGTGTATTCGAGGCGGGTGACATCCGCAGTGACCACTGATTTAACGGGGTTCGTTCCGCAGCGGTTCCTTCGCGCCCAGTTCGCCGTCCACATCGGAATGTTCGGAAATGTCTCGGGCGAAACCCAGGTCCGGCCGCCCTCATACGGGGTCTGGCGATCAGCGGTCCCATGCACCGCGATCATCGGCACCGGTCGATGGTCAGTACACCAACTCCACGGCAGCATTTGTGCAGACGCCACCAACCCGACCGCCGCGATCCGATCAGACAGCGTGCAGGAGAGCACGAACGCCATGCCGCCGCCATTGGAAAGGCCGTCGGCATAAATCCTCGCCGGGTCGATGTGGTAGGCCGCCGCCAGTTTGTCGATCAATTCCGAGATGAATTTGACATCCCTGATGAGGTCGGGTCCGCGGCCCGTGCGCCAGTGCCTGGGCCCGACGCCCGTGATTCCCGACGGGTAGACGACGATGAATCCGTGCTCATCGGCCACCTTGTTCCATTGGCTTGTTTCCTTTTGAGCGGCCGGCCACATTGCCCCGCCGTGCATGCTGATGACGAGCGGCGTCGGCCTGCTGCGGTCGTAGCTCTTCGGGACATGCAGCAGGTACTCGCGCGCAACACCCGAGGAGACGATGGTGCCGTTGTTCCGATTCCGGACGTGGTAAGACACCGCTTCGATCAGGACCAATAACGCCGGCAGGCTGACGAGCACCAGCACCGCGACGATGACCATCGACCTGCGCTGCATGGTCGTGCCTTCAGCAGTCGTTGCGCTCATCGGTGCCGATTCCA
>JANPNU010000137.1:0-5443 GCA_031427615.1 Burkholderiales bacterium | reverse complement strand
CCATCTCGAGCCGAAGAAGTGCAGTTGCAACCTTTGCGGCGGCGTTAGCCTCTAGACCGTCGAACCATTTCCTATACGGGCTAGACTCGTCATCGCGTATGTACTCGGCAACTTGAATAAGCATTGCTTATAGTACCATTTATGTTACCGATAAGTGAAGCAAATAATCACGGCAACTGCACCAAAAAAGCTGTAAGTGGTGCCGCTGCTTCTTTAAATTGGGCTTCAATAATTCGATCCGCTGGACTTCTCCGAGGAATGTCCGCTTCTGGCCGCTTGCGTCCAAACCACCAAACGCCGACGCCGCGCGACATTGCACAATTCAACACGCCAAACGTTTCAATCCAGCGACTTTCACAATTACAAACTCCATTATCCACGTGCAATTTCAGCCATTTGTGTCCCAAAACACCCGTCAATAATAGACTTTAAAACTCCCGTTACTCCTGCATCATTTTCCAGAACTGATATTTCAGTGTCGCAGCGCAGCCGATGATCATGGCGGCGAGCGCAAGGAACGAGCCGACGGCGAGGGTCGACAATCCCGATACCCCCTGACCGATGGTGCAACCCATGGCCAATACGCCACCGGCCCCCATCAGCATCGCACCGATGATGTGATTGCGGGTGTCGTCAACATTCACAAATCCCTCCCAACGAAACCGCTTAAACACAATGGAGTAAACAAACGAACCGAGAATCATGCCGACGGTCGAGGCAATACCAAACGTGACGATCAGCGATTTGTCGCTCCACAGCATCAACAGCTCCAACGAGTATCCGATTGGTGCGACAAAGGTGAGTGATTCGGCGGCGCGGCTGTTGGTGCCAAAAAACATCATTTCCAGCGTGTCCTGATTTTCGCCAAAACCAATATGCGCGGTGATAAACCACCCGGTAACCACTGCAAGACCATAACCGAGCCCGCCCAGCCAGCCGTCGAGCGAGCGCCGAAAATCGTTGCTCATCAATACCCAGACCAACATGGTGCCGGCAACGATGGCGGCCATACCGATCTGCGCGGCCTTTTTGCTGACGCCGAGCATGGTCGCAAACACCGAACCAAATTCTTGTGTCATCACACCACTGGCGGCAAGATCCACCGCAACCTTATCAATCGACGCGACCCGCCAAACGGCAAACAAACCTTTCATCGTCATGTAAGCAGCGATGCCCAAGAACACAAATACAACCAGCGACTTCACATTGCCGCCGCCGATGCGCACCAGGGTGCGGCTGCCGCAACCGGAGGCCAGCGTCATGCCGATACCAAACATCAGCCCACCAACGATGTACGCTAACCATGTGACATTGGGGCGTGTGTAAAACGATTTGGCAAGATCAATCGCGCCCATCGCATACAGCACCTGCGCACCGATGATGGCCACTGCCATCGCCAGCACCCACATGCGCATGCGCGACCAGTCGTTCATGTTCACAATATCGGATACCGCACCGAGTGTGCAGAATTGGGTGCGCGCAGAAATGGCACCGAGCACAAACGATACGGCAAACGAAAGCCAGGCGACCGTGGCGGCGAGGTTGGGGGCGGTGGTGGGTTCCATCAGCCGATTTTACGCATTTCAACGATTGTCGGCAGATTCATCTGGATCGACTCGGCCGGGGGCGGATTGCCGCTAGACAAGGTCGCCAGTCGTGGCAACCACTATGGCCAACATGCAAGAACGGACCGCCTTACGGCGCGTATCGTGTTGGATCGGCCAACCCGGCAGCCATAAATCCTTCGCGGCGCAGTCGACAGGAGTCACAAACACCGCAGGCACGGCCATTTGCGTCAGCCTGATAACAGGAAACCGTCATGGCGTAGTCGACGCCCAGACGTGACCCTTCTAATACGATGTCAGCCTTGGTCATATGAATAATCGGCGTATGAATGGTCAATGCCTCATCCGTCGGCCCCGCCTCAACACCGGCCTTGGTTGCGAGGCGCGCCATAGCCTGAAACGCGGCGACGTATTCCGGACGGCAATCCGGGTACCCGGAATAATCAACCGCGTTCATGCCCGCAAAAATATTCGGTGCCTGCAGGGTTTCCGCCCAGGCCATTGCGACAGAAAGAAAAATAGTGTTGCGCGCCGGCACATAGGTGACAGGAATGCCGGGTTCTGCGCGGGTCGGCAGATCAATCGAGCTGTCGGTCAGTGCCGAGCCGCCCCAAGCGGTCAGGTCTAATTGCAAGGTCCGGTGCGCCCTTGCGCCAAGTGCTTTTGCAACGCGCGCGGCGGCGTGGAGCTCAGTCTTGTGGCGTTGTCCATAGTCAAATGACAACGCATAGGTTTCATACCCACGCTCACGCGCAATTGCCAACACAGTCGCCGAATCAAGTCCGCCGGACAGCAGTACCACCGCCCGTTTTTCATTGCGTTCAGACACCACGCGTTTCACCCCAAATAATCTTATGCAATTGCACCTGCGCCCGTACCGGCAATCGATCCCGCAAAATCCATGCCGCCAACAAAGCCATATCCAGCTGCCCGAACGAAGGCGAAAACAGGACCGAACATATCCTATTCAGGCCTTTTTCCCGCAAGATTTGCCGGGCCCAGAGGTAGTCGGCCTCGGACGTCACCACAAATTTTATTTCGTCGCGGACATTCAAATGCGACATATTTTCCCAACGGTTTTTGCTGTCCTCGCCCGATCCCGGCGTTTTAACATCAACAATGCGCGAGACGCGGGTATCCACCGCCGCCACGTCAAGGGCACCACTGGTTTCCAAAGAAACCGAATATCCATCGTCGCACAGTCGTGTCAATAACGACAGACAGCTCTTTTGCGCGAGCGGCTCGCCACCGGTGACACAGATGTATTTGGCGTCGTAGCTGGCCACCTCGTGCAACACGTCATCAATTGTTCGTGTCTTTCCCTGATGAAACGCGTAAGCGGTATCGCAGTAATGACAGCGAAGCGGGCAGCCGGTCAATCGAACAAAAACGGTCGGCAGCCCGACACGTGAGGATTCACCCTGTAACGAGAAAAAAATTTCGTTGACACGAATTTCGTTGCCGCGTGTCCGGACAAACTCGCTTGGCTTGGCAAATGCAAGGACTCGACTTTTGCTGTCCGCCGCAACACCGGACACGCCACTATCTTCGGCGGCGCTGTTGGTCGCAGCGGCGGGAATCCTGGTTTCACCATTCATATTTCGACTCCCTAGCCTGCATATTTCACGGGTCGTGGCGCGTTTGGTTCGACCAAACTCTCATAAAAACCCATTGTGATTCTATCTCCAGCTTTCCAATTTGCAGCAGCCACTACCCACATCGTTGCCGTCGCCTGGACGGCGCTTTTTGATTTTCTTTGGCGCGAATATTCGGATATTCGCTTCGCAGTCGAATCAAAAGTGACTCGCCCAGCCTTGACACTCATGTGCGTCCCCGTGAAATATGCAGGCTAGCGGCGAATACTGTTTAATCGGGTACGCGCCTTGGCAGCCGCATCGGACTGCGGATACTTGGCGATGATATCTTCATAACTGTTACGTGCCGAACCCGCATCTCCCATTTCCATTTGCGCGCTGGCAATCACCAACAACGCATCGGCCGCTTTGCCTGAATCAGGGAATCGTTTAATCAGCGATTCCTGGGTGGCCCGCGCCTCACGAAAATCCTTCAAATTGAATTGTGCAAGCCCGATCCAGTAAACAGCGTTCGGCACCAGCTGACTTTGCGGAAAGTCCGCAATAAAAGTTTGAAACGCCTTCATTGCGGCCGAAAAATCACCCCGACGAAAAGCCGCCGAACCAACGTCATAGGCGCGATTTTCCTTGTCACGCGCAGCCGTTTCGTTGACGGCGATGGCGTTGCCCGCGCCAACAACTTCTATCGGCGCGACACCAGCCGCTACCGATGCTGAAGTCTGACCTCCACTGGTGCCGCCACCCGGCAACGCGCGACCGCCTTCCAATGGACGCAGTCGTGCATCAATATCAAAATAAAAATCTTTTTGGCGTTTTTGTAACTGTTCGTTTTGATTTGCCAGCACTTCAATTTGTCCACGTAGACGCGCCAACTCGTTATTCAACGCCTCAATCTGATTCAGCAACTGGATTATTCCCAGCCCCCGGATCGACTCATCAACCTTGATGAAACGCGTTTCATTGTCCTTATTTTGTGCCTCGACCTTTTCAGTCAGCACTTTGATGTTTTTACGCGCCTCATCATCATCAAACAATCCGGCATGCACGGTGGCGGAAAAAAATGCGGCCAGCGGCAACATTAACATCCAGATCGTGGTTGTCCGGCCCGCTCTACCCAAGCGGCCAAAAATATTTTTCAATTTGATTCTCATCATTTCATCTTTTATAACCAAGTCTGGCGCCACCAGCAAAGTGCGGGGGGCACCAGACAACGGACCATTACTCGCCGTCGTAAACAATCTCGGCGCGACGATTCTGGCTCCATGCCGACTCGTCATTGCCTTGCGCGCGCGGCTTGTCCTCGCCAAAACTGACGGTTTCCATGCGCTCATTGCCAACACCCAGCAAATTAGTCGCCTTGCGCACTGCGTCTGCCCGTCGCTGTCCGAGCGCCATGTTGTATTCGCGTGACCCACGCTCATCGGCATGACCTTCCAAACGAATCTTGCGACCGCGGTTATCCGCCAGATATTTTGCGTGCGCCTGAACAATCGCTTGGAATTCGCCTTTTACCGCATCCTTGTCATATTCAAAATAAATGATCCGCTTTGACAAGATATTGTTAGGGTCTTTCAATGGACTGACCGCAACCACTGCCGCAGGCTTTGCCGGCGTCGGTGTTGCGCTTGCCGCGGTCACGGCCGCAGCGGTGGTGCGGGTTTCGACCGGCACTTCTTTGACCGGCTCCTTGCTTGCACATCCTGCGAGCGCCGCAGTAACAACCGTAACCATTCCCAATAACAATTTCTTATTCATTTTTTGCTCCTTATTAGTCGGACAAAATAATCCCCACCAATCAGCGCGACAACAGCTGATTCCCAATCGACGTTATTGCACCTTACACCAAAATCATCCGGCTGCAAAATTCGACGTGATGATGGTGCCTGCGGCCGGACTGGCCTCCGCCCTAATGGCCGACCGCCGGGCGGGCATACGGCCCCCACGCCGGCTCACGAACGTCGCCATTTTGCGACGTCAGCCGCTGTTTAATTCGACCATCCACCGACACCGAGCCCAAACTGCCGCGACCGGTCACTTTTGACTCAAACAAAATGGTGCGACCATTTGGCGAAAAACTCGGCGAGTCGTCGCGCGGCCCATCCGTCAGCACATTGATCAAGCCGGTTGCAAGCTCAATGGTGGCGATGCGTAATTTGCCGTCTTCTCGGCTGACAAAGGCGACTAATTTTCCATCCGGGCTCATACGAGGTGTGGTGTTGTAACTACCCTCGAACGTCAATCGATTCACCGCCCCGCCAGCAGCGGGGACCGAATATAGTTGCG
>JANPNU010000136.1:0-4693 GCA_031427615.1 Burkholderiales bacterium | reverse complement strand
GTGAGCCGCGCAATGCGCTTGGCTGCTTTGGCTTCCATCGTGGCTTCTGGCCTGGCATCCTTTGCATCTGCCTCACGATGACGCGCCAGCATGACTTTGGCGGTGGTTTCCAATTTGGCGGCACGCTCGATAAATTCCGCGCGGGTGCCGCTTTTGGCTTTGGATGCATTCGACGGTAACTTGACGCCGTCAATGGCGAACATCTCGCGCCCGATCAAGCCTTGCCGGTCGCACAGAAAAAGTATTCGTGCAAACAGCGGGGCGATGTCATCACCCAAGGTGGAAACGAAGTCAGCAATGGTGGTGAAGTGCGGGACGGTGTCGCCGCACAGCGCGATGAAGGTCACCTGTTCGCTTGAGGCGCGCGCAATTTGCCGCGATGAAATCATGCCGCGCGAGTAGGCAAACAGGACGATTTTTAGCAGCAGGCCTGGTGGATAGGCGGGTGCGCCGTTGTCGTTGTTGCGGTAACGCGCATCAAAGCTGGATAAATCCAGCTCGTGATCGACGAGCCAATCGAGTGCATGCTCAAAGGTACCCGCAACGAGTTGTTGCCGCAAATCCAGCGCGAGAAATCTGGGGCTGGTGTCGATTGTTTTATAGCGTGCCATGGGTTGTCGCTCACGTTTTATTTACACGCGAATTCGACATCAACGACGCCAAGCAGTTCGCGTATTATGGGGTTTTTCTACAGCCTCGTTAAATAAATGCGCGCTCAACAAATTAAGTACGCAGTAAATTGGTTGACCGTTGCAGCGTGCACCGTTGCCGCGCTATCCATGCTCGCAGGTGTTCCATACAGCTATTCTGTTTGCGGTATTTCAGCTTGGGTTGCATTTGGTCATTTTGTTACTGTGGACGACGATGCACCAGGCGGGTGGAGCAATCAGGATAATTCAAAGTCGATCTGGCGCAGATCCTTGGCAAAACTTCTAATCAAGTTTGCTGTTTTTGTTGGGCTCATCACAATTGTTTTTGCGTTTGCAACGCGCAAGCAAATCGACGCATCAATCGATGGCTTTGTATCACTCGTCGCTCGATAGTGCTGCTCCCGGCCGCCTGGACGCACAACACCGGCACGCCTCTGAACTCGGACGTTCAGTCTCACGTCAATTTTTAAAAACGCTGTCCGCCAGATAAAACCACTCATTGCCCGGTAACGCCTTGATGTCAGGGAAAAGAATATACCCATCCGCCTCAGCAAAAATTTTGACACCGTCGTGCCGTGTACCGATCAAATCCCCTTTGCTCAAACGATTAAAACTCGCCCATTCTCGTGAAAAAACATCATCAATATGCGATTTATCAATCACTTCATACATATGTAATTGTTCCGGGTCGCGCACCGGATCGGGCTGGGGGCCGTCACTGATGCCCAAAAACGCCAATGTATTGCGTATCGCCTGATAACCAACGTCAGGCGAATCCAGGGCGTCGTGCTGCCCACACTCAAGTGTAATGGCGTAGCCGCCTTTTGAGCGCATATATTCCGTGGTACCAACGCCATAACAAGGGTCACTGTTAAGCGGGTTGAGCGGTTGCCCGCTTTGGGCTGCCTGCTGTTGGCGGCGCGTCACACCAAGGGCGTACGTCCCCAGCCAGCCGTCAACAAACCGGTTAACCCCCAGATGCCTTGCCATGGCGCGCTCTTTTTCGTAATGCTGAAACGGCTGCAGATCACCGTTGTTATCAACCGGGCCCAACATGGCAAACGCCGGATTGCTGGCGCGCGTGGAATGTAAATCAAGCAATATATTGTGTTCCGCCAGCAATGGGCACAGCCAGTTTGCGACGTGATCCTCAAAATGAACCGGCTCGGCTACCGGTTGTAAATTTCGATTTAAATTTCGATCCCCAACACGGTCACCCTTGGCATAGGCCAACGGATTGGCCACCGGCACAAACGTGACATGACCGGCGACAATATTGAGTCGCCCGGACTCAATATCATTCAGCACCCGCAATATTGCCTTGGTGCCACAGGTTTCGTTGCCATGCACCGCGCCCGTCACAACGAGACGTACCCCTGTTCGCTGGCCGGTGAATTGTATGGATTTAAAATGCATATGATTGACGCACCACTAAAATTGAAACGACAGATTGTTTTACGCTTGAAATGAAATCGATGTTGTGAGTCGAACGATGACCCGCTAAAGTCATATTTTAGCAACGGCCACCGTCCAGCACCGCCGCATATCATTCCACGTCATGCCAAACCACACACAAAACCCAATTCAGATTGAATCTATTGCCAGCTGCGATGACTTTCGTCGCCTTGATAGCATCCAGGGCACACACGTTGATTTACGTTATGGCAGTGCCCAAAATTTTGTTGGCCGTGATTTATACGGCGACCTTGATTGTGCATGGTTACATCGCGATGCGGCCGATGCACTGACGCGAGCGGTTGCATGGCTTAATGAGAGGCGGCCGGATATATCAATATTGATTCTGGATGCGTTGCGACCGCAACGGGTGCAGGAAGCCCTATGGGACGCATTGGCCGGCACAGATTTACAAATGTATTTGGCCGACCCTGCGCGTGGTTCCATTCATTCGTTCGGCATGGCCGTCGATATTACTTTGATCGATGCCAAGGGCATTGAACTCGACATGGGCACACCGTTTGATGATTTAACGGTCTACTCCCATCCGGCATTGGAAGAAAAATTTTTGGCCGCCGGGGTGTTGTCCACTCTGCACATTCAAAACAGACGTTTGCTGCGTGATGCCATGGTCCATGCCGGATTTCACGGCATCAACACCGAGTGGTGGCATTTTGATTGTGGGGATCGGCTACAGGTGCGGGCGCACTTTGCCAGAGTGTTATAGACAAACTGCGTCCCATCAATAAGCATTTGTCTTGTGTCGCCGCGCACTGGCGAAATTATTAGCCAGTTATTTCGTGGCAATGGCGGCGGCTGAAACGGCATGACCAGCCGATTTGGCAACCCAATCCAACAGCGCATCCAAGATTGCCCTGCCGCCGGCACGCACCACATCGTCATGATTAAGCATGGCCACCACCACATGTTGCTCCCCTGCACTGTCGGGCATATATCCCGCCACCGCAACCACATTACGTAAACCACCGGTCTTGATGCGGCCGAATTCGGCAGCCGGACTGGCATGTAAGCGATTTCGCATCGAGCCGTCAACCGCCACAATCGGCAGGCTTGACATAAATTCAGGTGCCCACTTACTGCGATAGGCGGCCTGCAGAATCGCGGCAAGCTGGCTTGGTTTTATGCGCTCGATACGGGACAAGCCTGAACCGTTTTCGAGGACCAGTTCGGCATCATTAATTCCGTGTTGTTTTAGCCAGCCACGAATTTCGCTTTGCGCCTTGTCCAAGGTTGGCGCAGGTGGCGATTCCACTGCCAACTCGGCGGGTTTTGCCATGGCACCCAAGGTCAAAAAAATGGTCCTTGTAATCGTATTGTCGGACACCTTGTTGATATTACGGGTGACTTCAGCCAAGGGACGAGCGCGATGCTCGGCCAGTAGGCGCTGCGTGGGCGATTGTGCATCATCGACCATTAGCGGTGCGTCGCTTTCTCGCACCTCCCCACGAAATTTGCCACCCATGTCACGCCACAGTGATCTAAACAGCCGATTGACATAGTCGGCCCGATCCAGCACATTGAGATGAAGCGTTTGCGCGCAATTTTTGGGAAACGTGCCATTCAGATAAACACGAATATCGCCATTGTCAGCGCTGATGGCCGACGGTATCTGCCAACCGTCCTCCCACTTCGCACAGGGGCGATCAACAAACGTCATGTTTGATATGATCGTCACCCGATCCAACGGCGGCGTTTGCCGAATCGTAAAACCAAGGCCATCGCTGGCAATATCCAATTGCAACAAATTGGTATTGATCAGCATGGCATCGGGAATCACGTTATAGCGAAATTCAGGAGCCTCATCAAACGGCGGCTGCCCAACGTCGATGCGTCCCGGCTGAAAAAAACCGCGATCAACAATCAGATTTCCGGCAATGTCAGTGATGCCTTGATAACGCACACTGCCTAACATGCGCTGCAAATCCTCCCAGCTAAAATCGGTGTTGCCCAATCCACGCAAAATCAGATCACCCTTCAGCACCCCATTTTCAACGGCTGCCGACGAACGTAATTCGGTACGACTCCGATAAGCGGGACCCAAGCGCTCAAGGCCAACGATGGCGGTCAACACTTTTAACGTTGATGCCGGTTGGAATGTTTTGTCCGCGCCGTGGGCAAAAAACGATTTTGCCATCGGTCAGGCGCACCACAATTGCCCCCAAGGCATCGTCGGGCAATTTTCGATCGCCCATCATGTTGCGGATCTCAGCGGGTAATTGCCCCAAGCCAGACGGGCTCCACGCCGCGCCGCAAGCCAATCCAATCACCAAAATTGCAACGCCGAATCGATGCATGTTGTCTCGCAAAATAGTCAGAATGTGCCCACAACAATCTTGTTGTTTTTATGTAACAGGCAAAATTGGATATTCTATTGGTAGTATATTGGTATTAATAAATTAAAAAATCAAAGCAGCAAACCACGACCTGACCGGTCTTGTCTTATAAAGATGAGTCCTCACAATTTGATATGGTTTGCTTGTTAGCAAGCTTGGCACGGATTTGATCCATTCTTTTTTTATTCATCATTTGCCATCGCGTATTTTCCCCCAATATAACTTCACTATCAG
>JANPNU010000135.1:0-2535 GCA_031427615.1 Burkholderiales bacterium | reverse complement strand
GTCCAGCACCCGCGACATGGCCGCTTCCATGTAGGCAAAACACGCGGCCTTTGACGGATACGAATTGGTCCATCGCGCCGCATGCGGCACCCGGGTGGAATCAAACAATTGGTCTGCCACATCGAGTAACGACGGTGTCTTGACGCCGCTCAAGTCGTCGGGCGACCAGCGTGTACAAAAGAATTCCGCAAAATAAGCAACATGCGCTAACTCCCAGAGTGGCGGATTAATCACGGTCGAAAACGGAAAATCAGTCGGCCGCCAGTAGCCCGCCGGCAAATCATCATAGAGCGCTATCGTATACTCGCGCTGGGCGATCAAGGCGTCGCGAATTGCCGCTTTTTCGGTCGGAACGGTCGAATTATTCAAAATAAGTGAAGTCGTCAATCAAGATGAAAAGTCGCAGTGTACTCATTATTACGCCCTACCTCGCCGATGCCAATAATGGCAATTGGCGGACGGCGCGCCGCTGGCAGCAATTGATATCGAACCAGATGCAGGTGACGGTACAGACCGAACTGGATAACAAAACCATTCAGCGCAAACCAGACGTGGTGATCGCGTTACACGCCCGCCGCAGCCACGCCGCCATCATGGCAACCCGCACCCAATTGCCGGGCACACCACTGATTGTGGTGTTAACCGGAACGGATCTGTATCGAGATTTGGCCGAGTCCGCCGACGCCAATGAATCCCTGGCGATCGCGGATGCCTTGATTGTGTTGCAAGAGGATGCCATTCAATACGTGCCAACCCAACACCGATATAAAACCCATGTGGTCTTTCAATCCGCAAAGCCCTTGACTCCGGCCGTCAAACCAAAAGACCGGCTGGCCTGTGTGGTGGTGGGTCATCTACGTGCTGAAAAATCACCTGAGACTATTTTCCGCGCGGCGGAAATTTTGGCCAATGAGCCACGCATTCACATTCGTCACATTGGCCAGCCACTCGACGCCACGTTGGCCAGACGCGCTGCTGAACTGACACAATCCCTGCCCAACTATCGCTGGCTCGGTTTATTGCCACACGGGCTGACACGTGCCGCAATTAAACGCGCCCATTTGTTGCTGCATCCGTCCATTATGGAAGGCGGTGCCAATGTGATTGTTGAGGCGATCATCGCCGGCACCGCTGTGGTGGCCTCACGCATGTCCGGCAATATCGGCATGCTGGGTGAAGACTACGCCGGTTATTTTCCAGTTGGTGATGCTGACGCACTCGCGGCCCTGCTGCGCAAATGTCTGAATGAACCAAATACCCTCACCCGACTCAATACTGCGTGCAAAGCACGCAGCGCCCTGTTTACCGCCGACGAAGAAAAGCGCCGCCTCATCAACATCATCAATTCTCTTATTGATTGAAACCAAACGGATTCGTCGGCCGACGATTCCATTTTAAACCCGCCTAATCAAGCGATAATTCAGTCTGACCCTGCCTCCGGAGCCGTAAATGAATGACCTGAATGAAATCAAAAAAATCCCGCGTCTAACTTCGCTGTCACATGGTGGCGGCTGCGGATGCAAAATTGCCCCGGCGATTCTTCAGCAAATTATTTCCAAGTCGGGCAACCAGATCATGCCAAAAGAGCTACTGGTTGGCATTGAAACCGCTGACGATGCCGCAGTGTATTTGATTAATGAAAATCAGGCGATTGTCGCCACCACCGATTTTTTTATGCCGATTGTTGACGATCCGTTTGATTTTGGCCGCATCGCCGCCACCAATGCCATCTCGGATGTCTATGCGATGGGTGGCACGCCGCTGTTTGCCCTCGCCCTGGTCGGTATGCCAATCAACACACTTCCACTGGATCAGATTCGCCTGATCCTGGATGGGGGGGAATCGGTTTGTCGCGAGGCGGGAATCCCCATCGCCGGCGGCCACACCATTGATTCGGTTGAAGCCATTTACGGGCTGGTGGCGATTGGAATTGTTGACCCTAAAAACCTGAAGCGCAACGCCGGCGCCAAGCCCGGCGACAAACTGATTTTGGGCAAACCACTTGGGGTTGGTGTGTTATCGGCCGCGCTGAAAAAAGAAAAACTCGACGATGCCGGCTACAAAGCGATGATTGCGTCCACCACCAAACTCAATACGCCCGGCATCAAGCTCGGCAAAATGGCCGGTGTGCATGCGTTGACAGATGTGACCGGTTTTGCATTGCTCGGCCATTTGCTCGAAATCTGCAAAGGCTCCAAAACCAACGCCACCATTCATTTCGACCAACTGCCACTGATTCCCGGCGTACTCGACATGGCTAAAAATGGTTTTGTCACCGGCGCCTCCGAGCGCAATTGGTCGGGTTATGGTCACGATGTGATCATGGACAGTCGTTTTGGTGATGAACATCGCAACCTGCTCACCGATCCACAAACGTCCGGCGGATTATTGTTGGCGTGTGATCCCGCATCGGTGGAAGAGGTATTGCAGATTTTCCATGACGAAGGTTTTATGCAAGCCTGCGTGATTGGCGAAGTGGGTGCGGGTGCCCCGCAGGTGCAGGTTGTCTAGCAATATTAATCTCTTCGGGTGAAT
>JANPNU010000134.1:0-3304 GCA_031427615.1 Burkholderiales bacterium | reverse complement strand
CCGAGGGTTACGAAATTGCGCCGGACTACAGTGGTGCCGACCTGGTGGTGGTCAATACCTGTGGCTTTATTGATTCTGCCGTGCAGGAGTCACTCGACGCCATTGGTGAAGCGCTCGCCGAAAACGGCAAGGTGATTGTCACCGGCTGTTTGGGTGCCAAAGCGGGTGCGGGAGGCGACAATCTGGTCAAACAAATTCATCCGAAGGTATTGGCCGTGACCGGCCCGCACGCGAAAGACGAAGTGATGGGGCACGTGCACAAACATCTGCCACAGCCGCATGATCCGTTTATCGATTTGGTGCCGCCGGCCGGTATCAAACTTACGCCGAAGCACTACGCCTATTTAAAAATTTCCGAAGGCTGCAATCACCGCTGCACGTTTTGCATCATCCCGTCGATGCGCGGTGATTTGGTGTCGCGGCCCATCGGCAGTGTGCTGCAGGAAGCGGAGAATCTGATCAAGTCAGGCGTCAAGGAATTGTTGATCGTCTCACAGGACACCAGCGCCTATGGCGTCGATATCAAATATCGTACCGGTTTCTGGAACGGCAAGCCGGTCAAAACCCGCATGATCGAAATGTGTGAAGCCATGGGCAGCCTGGGTGCATGGGTCAGACTGCACTATGTGTATCCGTATCCGCATGTGGATGAAATTATTCCCTTGATGGCCGAAGGCAAAATTTTGCCGTATCTGGATATTCCGTTTCAGCATGCCAACACGCGCATTCTGAAAGCAATGAAGCGGCCGGCTGCGACGGAAAAAACCCTCGAGCGTATTTTGGCCTGGCGCAAGATTTGCCCGGACATTACCATTCGATCCACATTCATCGCCGGATTTCCGGGCGAGACCGAGGCCGAGTTTCAGGAGCTGCTTGATTTTCTGGTGGAAGCCCAATTGGATCGTGTCGGTTGTTTTGCCTACTCGCCGGTTGAAGGTGCGCGCGCAAATGAACTCACCGGTCATGTTGACGAAGACGTCAAGCAAGAGCGTGTGGCGCGATTCATGGCGGTGCAGGCCGGTATCAGTGCGGCAAAACTCAAGCGCAAGGTCGGCCAAACGCTGGATGTGTTGATCGACAGCGTCAACAAAGACGGCGCAACGTGGACCACGACCGCACGCAGCAAAGCCGATGCGCCGGAAATCGACGGGCTGGTTGAAATTTACGGCAAACACAAACACACACCGGGTGATATCGCCCAGGTAAAAATCACCGCAGCGACCGCACATGATCTTGTGGCAGCTTGGGCATGATTGCTGAATAGACCATCGCCAATACCAGGACACACCGGACCACAAATGACAAACGTGAATGCGACGAGCAGTATGGTAAACCTTCGTTCCGGCGGCCAAATACTGGTCGATCAGCTCAAAATTCACGGCGCGGATTTTGCGTTTTGTGTTCCCGGTGAAAGCTATTTGCCGGTGCTTGATGCCTTGTACACCAACCGCGACAGCATTAAACTCATCACTTGCCGACACGAAAGTGGTGCGGCCAACATGGCCGATGCATATGGCAAGTTGACCGGCAAACCAGGGCTGTGTTTTGTCACACGCGGACCGGGTGCCACCAACGCCTCGATTGGTGTGCACACCGCGTTTCAGGATTCAACACCGATGATTTTGTTCATCGGTCAGGTCGGCAGCGACTTTATTGAGCGTGAAGCGTTTCAGGAAATCGACTATCGGCGTATGTTTGGCCAAATGGCCAAGTGGGTCGCGCAGATCGATCGCGCCGACCGTATGCCGGAATATATTGCGCGCGCTTATCAAGTCGCCACCTCCGGGCGCATGGGGCCGGTGGTGTTGGCGTTACCCGAGGACATATTGTCAGCGATGGTCGCTGTGCCTGATGCCAGGACGTGGCAACGCGTTGGCACCTCGCCCGGAAATGATGAAATGTTCCGGCTTTCCAATATGCTGAATATGGCCAAGCGGCCAATCGTCATTGCCGGTGGAACAGGTTGGGGCGCTGAATCGTGCGCCGATCTTCAGAATTTTATTGAGAAACAACACTTGCCGATTGGCTGTGCATTTCGGTATCAGGATCTTTTTGACAACACCCACCCAAACTATGCGGGTGATGTTGGTATTGGCATTAATCCCAAACTGGCCGAACGTATCAAAGCAGCGGACTTGCTGATTGCCATCGGCCCACGCCTCGGTGAAATGACCACTGGCGGCTATGATCTGATCAGTGCACCCATCCCGGCTGCGACGCAAAAATTGGTGCATATCCACGCCGGTGCCGAGGAGCTTGGGCGGGTCTATCAAGCCGACCTGATGATCAATGCCACCATGCCGGAAATGGCGCAGGTGCTGGCCGCACTGCCGCGTATGACAGCAGCCGCCATTGATGCCAATGTTGCCTCTGCCAATAGCGACTACCAGAGGTGGCAGGGCCGCAAAGAAACACCCGGGAAGGTGCAAATGTGGGAAGTCATGCAGCATCTGGAACAAGTACTGCCACTCGATGCCATTCTCACCAATGGTGCCGGCAACTACGCGACCTGGGTACATCGCTTTCATCGATACCACACCAGTGCCGGCTTCCGCACCCAGCTCGCGCCGACCTCGGGGGCGATGGGATACGGTGTGCCTGCCGCCATTGCCGCCAAGGTGGTGCACCCAAACCGCACCGTGATCGCGTTTGCCGGCGACGGTTGTTTTCTGATGACCGGGCAAGAGCTCGCCACCGCCGTTCAATACAAACTGAATGTAATTTTTATAGTGGTCAACAACGGCATGTACGGCACCATTCGTATGCATCAGGAGCGTGAGTTTCCCGGAAATGTGCATGGCACAAGTCTGACCAATCCCGATTTTGCCGCCTATGCACGTGCATTCGGTGCGCATGGCGAAGTGGTTGAAAACACCGCCGAATTTGCACCGGCATTTGACCGCGCCATCAAAGTGGGCAAACCCGCGCTCATCGAAATCCGCATCGACTCGGAAGCGATTTCACCCAACACCACATTGCAGGCAATTCGCGATGGCGCCATAGCAACCACGGCGGCCAAGCCAACACAACCCCGATAGTGGTGCCCGTGCCTGATCAAGCAAACCCGACCGATAGCGAAGACCAAGGCACTGTTTTTCGGTGAGCGGGTTGCCCGCTGGGTAAACATTGAGCGACCGGCATTGCGTAAATTGGCGCAACTGGATTGGTCTGGCGTTCTGGATGATCTTCGCGCACCACCGGGCAATCAATTGGAAGCATTGAAGGGCAACCGAAAAGGTCAGCATAGCATTCGCATTAACGATCAACGGCGTGTTTGCTTTGTGTGGACTGTAGATGGGCCGAA
>JANPNU010000133.1:0-1935 GCA_031427615.1 Burkholderiales bacterium | reverse complement strand
AGTTCTGCTCAAATTGCGCATTGGTAGATGTTTCCATATCGGCGTAACCTCATCTTCTGTCGTGGAAAGACCCCTCCGGTGAGGGGGTGAGGTCATATTTTGAAATCAAACTGCCAAATGAACATCCTCCGCGTAGCGGATTCGTCCAACATGGCGTTCGAGAGGGACGCGCCTAAAGCGGCGCGCCCCTCAACTTTCGTTAGGAGACTCGAATGGCACGCTACCTTGCCTACTTTCTTGTCGCTGCGGTGCCGCTCCTCGGCTGCTCACAATCCATCCATCAGTCGATTGAAGGGTGTAATGACGAAGCGGCTAAGCCCGGTGCGTCAATTAAGTGCGGTTAAATTTCCTCAAAATGCGCCCACTGACGGCAAAACCGCCACCATATACCCGCACTTAACAAAAGAAAATTCATATCACCGTTTTAGATTCGTTTGTTATTGACGACCGCTCGGCACACGCCTATTCTTGACACCACTGCAGTCTGTCAAAAATCAAAAAGTGCGGAGCCAAACATGGTCGATGAAACCAATTCGCTTAACCCAACCGCTACGCAGTTTTCCTGGCTGCACGAGCAGGAACGCGTGGCGATTGGTTATCGCCGATCCGCCACCTACCCCAACGACGCCACAACAAGGCCGTTATGGGGATTGGCGCTTTCGGGCGGCGGAATTCGCAGCGCAACTTTTTGTCTGGGTGTATTGCAGGCCTTGGCGAAGGCAAAATTTTCGCTGTCAGGTGATGCCGCCCATTCGACTTCACCAACCAAGCCGCTGCTGGCACGTTTTGACTTTTTATCGACCGTCAGTGGCGGCGGTTATACGGGAAGTTTTTATTCGGCGCTGTTTCGTCCGCGCCAGGGCGAATCCGTCAGCCAGGAAATCAAGGCCGCAGCCGCCTATCGCGCACTCGCCACCGATCCACCGGGCCGGATGGGTGCGCCCGAATCGATTGAGGCAGCGGATCGCCCGCTGCGATGGTTACGCGAGAATGGTCGCTACCTTGCACCCAGCAATACTGGTGATTTGCTGTATGACGCGGCGATTGCCTTGCGCAATCTTTGCGCGGTCCATTACGTTATTGGCATCACCCTGCTGACGATTTTTTTGTGCCTATTTTTATTTCGTTATGGAACCGTTGCGCTTGGCCCGGACTGGCTGCGTGGTATTGCGATCGGCATTGAACAAGCCACCCAATCAAACTGCACCCATTGCCATGGCAGCATTTGGTTGAGCCCATGGTTTGGCATCACCGCGATTTGGGTTTCGTTGGTGTTATTACCGTTTGGCACGGCTTATTGGTTTGATCAGGAAAAGCCGTTTCTTAATGTGCCCTTTCTGACCGCGCCGTTTATTGTCGCGGTGGTATTGCTGCTTGCCGGGGTCTATGCATTAGCGGTAAACGATCCGACCATTGGCGACGCCCTTCAATCCACACATGGCCATGGTGTCGGATTGGCCATTGTTTTATTTATTGCCGTGTTGTTTTTAGCGTTAGTGGTGTTTGTCGTCTCCAAGATGATCTACGGCGTCACGCACCGAATTTTTCGCGCCAAGATCAGTCGCGGCCTGAGTCGTGCGCTGATGGTGACACTCGGATTAGTGGGCATTGCCATCGTTGAATCGGCTGGTCAAACCCTTTACCTTTGGATCGTCAGCGCAGCACCTGCGCCCCTCACCGTAATGGGCGCGGGTGCCGCCATCCTGGCGCTCGTTTCCGCCCTTCGCCAATTTGCTCCCGTCCTGGCGCAACCCGGCAAGGAAAGTTGGCTTTCAAAACTGCCGATGAATGTCATGCTTGGCGCAATTGGCATTCCTTTGCTGTCCATCGCGACCCGCCGGCGTTCCGCGACCTCTCGCCGACGATGGAGATCTTCGAGACCGGGATCAAGGTCGTCGACCTGATGGCCCCGTACGCCCGCGGCGGCAAGATCGG
>JANPNU010000132.1:0-1733 GCA_031427615.1 Burkholderiales bacterium | reverse complement strand
GGCAAGCGCAATGGGACGATTTAGTAACCGAACTGCTGATGGCGCACTATGACCCGGCCTACGATCAATCAATGTTTCGCCACTATGTGAATATCGGCTGCGCCGAACGAATCAACTTGGATGACATCGACCAGACCGCGTTTGGCCGTGCCGCCGACCAGGCGATCCGTTACGCCAGCACATTCCTGCGCCCCGAATAATCCGTTTTAACCGAGATTTTCCATTAGGGTTTGGAATGATGGTGAGGTTACTTTTTGAGTGGATTTTCTGTTGACTGACGAACGAATAGCTGGCTATTCGAGAGGAAGAAACAGGAAATCCGCCAAAAATAGCCCACCAGCAACCAAACAGTCCCGAAGGGACGCCTAATGGAAAATCTCGGTTTAACCATCACAAATATTTTGAGGTGGGAAAAACGAAAATTGACGATGATCAAATTTTGTCACCACGCCAAGCAACGTTGTTGTTTGGCGGGCGTTTCAGCTAGAATTGGCGGCACCAGCGCACGGCAAACCGCAATTCGGTAATTTTGAGTGGCTCGAATGACTCCAACGAAACGCACTGCCTGATAAACCTAAAAACAAATAAAACAATCCGGTCATATGACTTTGATGAATTTCCGCAATGTATATTAGTCGTCCCACCAGGATCGGCAAGTATGAAATCCTATCCGAGTTGGGACGCGGCGCGACGGCGGTCGTGTATTTGGCTGAAGATACATTTAACGATCGCAAGGTCGCCATCAAAGTCCAGATCAAGGACGAATCGGCCGGACCCGAAGAGTCTCGCCGCTTTGAAAAATTGTTCCTGAATGAAGCCGCTATGGTCGGTAAATTGTCGCACCCGAATATTGTCGCCGTATTCGACGCCGTGGTGGAAGGGGATCAACAGTACATCGTGATGGAGTATGTCGGCGGTGGCAGTCTCAAAAAATTCTGCACCGAAACCAATTTGCTTCCGGTGCGCCAGGCGGTATTGGTCATTTTCAAAATTTGTCGTGCACTCGATTACGCGTTTCAGAACGGCGTGATCCACCGCGACATTAAAGCCGCGAATATTCTGTTGTCCGATCGTGAAGAAATCAAAATTTCCGATTTCGGTACCGCACAGATTTCACATTCCACCCACACCCAAATTGACGGATTTGTTGGCTCCCCCGCCTACATGGCACCCGAGCAAATCAACGAAGAACCACCGTCCGCGCAGACTGATATTTATTCGCTGGGTGTGACCATGTATGAGTTGTTGACCGGCCGACTGCCGTATCAAGCATCCAACTCGGTTGCGATGATCAACAAGATTCTCAACGAGGAACCAATTCCCATCGAGTTGATTCGCCCAGACTTGCCGTCTGAATTGGTGGCGATTGTCAAAATGGCGATGGCCAAAGACCCAGCCAATCGGTACCCGGCCTGGTACACGATGGCCCGTGATCTTGCCGACACCTTTCCACAACTGGAAAAATTTTCATTCGAAATTTCGTCGGCGGAAAAATTCAACGCCCTGCGCAAACTTGATTTTTTTAAAGACTTCCGCGATTCCGAATTATGGGAAGTGCTGCGCGGTGCCATGTGGGAAAACCACGGTCGCGAGGAAAGTTTGTTGCTGGAGGGCGATGTCGGCCATGCGTTTTTTATCATTGTTGCCGGGCAGGTAAAAGTAATGAAAGACGGCAAGCTGCTCAATGTTTTGAAGGAAGGTGATTGTTTTGGCGAGATGGCGTATTTGTCCGG
>JANPNU010000131.1:0-1571 GCA_031427615.1 Burkholderiales bacterium | reverse complement strand
CCCAGACTTAACGAGCTAAATTAATGATTGTATTCGTGCATGAGTCCGCTATTGAGCAAGCTGCGGGCTTCAAAGATCACATCCGACGCGGTTAATCCATGTGGTCCCATTCCGTGCTGTAGTGCGGCATCCGCCGCTGCACCATGTAAATACACGCCCAGTCTGGCGGCATCCCACGCCTCAAGGCCCATCGCCAAAAATGCCGCCAGCATGCCTGCGAGCGCATCCCCCATGCCCCCTGTTGCCATGCCCGGATTGCCAGTGGTGTTGATCACCGTCCTGCCATCAGGGTGGGCAATAATCGTTCCCGCGCCTTTGAGCACCACCACCGAGGCAAATTGCCGAGCAATATTTCCGGCCGCCGCAATTCGGTCACTTTGAATTTCGCTGGCCTTGATTCCCAGCAATTGCCCGGCTTCACCGGGATGTGGGGTAAAAATGAAAGGCAAGCAGGGCAGACCGGATTCAGCCTTTTTTGTCTGGAAAGCAGCGTGAATGCTTGGGTTTATTGATATGGTGTTGATTGCGTCCGCATCAATCACCATCGGCCGATTGAGAGACAACATACCGAGCAATGACGCCGACCCCATTTCACCCATGCCCATGCCAACGGCAAACGCCGTCATCGATTCATCCTTACAAAGCAATTTGGCATCACGCACCATCATTTCCGGATGCAATATATCCAGCGCGGGACGATCCTTGTCAAATAATCCGAGGTAGACCTTGCCCGCGCCCATGTGCAGCGCGGCACGAGCCGCCAATACCGCCGCGCCGGTCATTCCCTCGGCACCGCCAATAATGCCAACGTTGCCATAGCTGCCTTTGTGGGAATTCGCGCGTCGGCTCGGCACCAACGGCAGCACATCGTCAACGGTTAACAATGTGCACGAGCCGGTCGGATTAACTTCGGTCACCCCAAGTGATTCAACTGTGACCGTGCCCGCGTGATCCGGACCGTCCGCTGTGTACAAACCGGGTTTGGCAGCAATAAAGGTGATGGTTTCGTCGGCTTCAATCGCCGGAGCAAACGCCACGCCCGTATTACCATTGAGTCCACTCGGCACGTCAATGGCCAATACAAAAAAATCGCCCATGCGATGTTGCTGGTTGCACAGATTGATGACATCGGCAAACGCACCGGTTGGCGATCGTGAAATTCCAATGCCAAACAAGCCGTCGATAACCAGATCAAAGAACTGATTTTTCGGCCATGACTTGATAATTTCGCCGTTGCCTTTGATAAACGCCTGATAGGCGACTTGTGAGACGCCATTTTGTTGTTTCTGTTCACCCAGCGCCAGTACAGAAACATGGCATTTTGCTTGCAAGCTCGCGGCCACCACCCAGGCGTCGCCACCGTTATTGCCTGGCCCGGCCAATATCAGGATATTTTTTGTTTTTGATTTTTTGAGCGCAGTAATGGCATGTTTGGCTACCGCAAGGCCGGCGCGTTGCATCAGTGAAACTTTTGGATGGGCGGCAGCGAACGCCTTCTCAATTTTGCGACAATCGTCGAGTGTGGTCAGCTTGGTCGGGACGGGGGATGGGGTCATTTGGTTTGGTTATGC
>JANPNU010000130.1:0-1893 GCA_031427615.1 Burkholderiales bacterium | reverse complement strand
CGCATACCCCTTCTGTTTCGACAAGCGCGTAAGCGCCCCGAGCGAAGCGCCCCAAAACAGATTGGAATAGTGCGCCTGCGACCTCACAAAGGCAGCATCATACGGCACACTAATGGCAGCATCCGGGCCAAACAGCGCGTTGTATTCAAGGATCAGTATCCTCGGCTGCACGCAATCAATTGCCTGCCATACCCAGTAGTCGTTGCCGTCGATATCCACCGACAGCAAACCGATGTCGCCTTCAATGCCGGCCGACCGGATCAAGCCGTTGATGTTGTCCCGGTCGATAAACGCACACTCCGCCTTCAGGTTGTGGCGCCAGTAAAGGGGGGAGCGCCGGATGGCCGCGATGTGTTGTGCATCACCGTCCATCACCAGTCCGGACCAATGATTATTGACCAGCAAAAAACGGGTATTGGCTTCGGTGTAATCCTGTACGCCAAATTCGACGAACACCGGTTTTGCGATAGGGACGGCACGCACGAGCCGTTGAATGATGCCGTCTTCTCCCCATTGGGAAAATACCTTGAATTCCGCATCGGCCAACGCATCGCCGCCCACCCCGCCAAGCTGGCGCGCCTCTACGCGTCCGATGGCGGTTTGCACGAATTCCAGTCGCGCGCGAATGTCGTGCAGCAAATTGACGAAGTCCCGGGCTTTTTTGATCAGCATGTGGCTGCTACTTGATGACGTTGATGAAATTGGTGCGGCCCCACGACATCAGGCATTGGTAAACAGCTGGTTATACATCCCGGTGAGCTTGCGGCGAATCCGCACCGGCCAACGGCCATTATCGGCGGCCACGCCGCGCAAAAACGCCGCCGTGGCCGCGAACGCCGCATAATCTTCTTCGACACCTGCGGGAAAATTCCTTAACGGACAATCTGCCAGCACAATGTCATAGGCCCGCGTGTCCCCACTATGAACGCCGGAGCCATCCATGCCGATATTCATCGTCATTGACTTGCCGGGATACACACACAACCGGCCGAGCAGAAATTGTGAAGCATACCAACGAACCGCCCATGAGGAATTCTTGTGCTCTAGGCAATCGTGCAGCATGCGCATATACGGATAGGCCCCGCCCAGGTCAAACTGCTGCGCCATGCCCCTGCGTTCGATGTCAGCCAGCAGCACGCCGGCGTCCGGCTCGTAGCTTTGCCACCGGTCCCGCCAGGTTGCCCAGCCAAAACAATCCGTAACGCGCAGGAAAAAACTTTCCGGCAAGCTGGCCGCCACTGGAAAAACATAGCAGCCAACAGACGCCACTTCGGGCACGTTGACATAGCGGTCCAGCGCCCGATTGACGTAGTCCAGGCAATATCTGGACGTGATCAAATCGTCCTCAAACACAATGACGCGCTCCGCCCGTTGCAACATGTCGGTCACGCCGCTTGTGATGGATTCTGCCAGGCCAAGGTTGGCCGGACGCGCGACCACCGTTACCGACGCGAACCCCGTGGCCGAACCTGCCACCGCGCGCGTTTCGTCGACCAACGCCAGATCCTGCTCCGATTTTGCGCCATCGCAGAAAATGGTCAGGTCGGACTGCGCCGCATCAGCGTTCTGCGCGAGCGCAGCGAGTGTTTTCGAAAGATGACCGGGCCGCTTGTAGGCAAACACCGCAATCGGCGCCAACTCCCGATGTGCCTGACTATCCAATCGCTTGATTGCTTTCACAAAGGACGCCTTGCGCCACGCTACCCTGCGGCACCAACAAAGGCTTCGATGCGGCGGCGCAGCGGTGACACTGCATCGGCATCCTGGCCGCGAAACAGGGCCTGCGCCAGACGTGCCATCTCGCCGCGGAGGATCGCACGTTCGTCAACATCGTTCCCGAATGCTTCATGCGCGCTTTGATCGACGTCAAGCGCTGTGGCAAAAACGTTTTCA
>JANPNU010000129.1:0-5741 GCA_031427615.1 Burkholderiales bacterium | reverse complement strand
GCGGAGTCCGGATTCACGGGGATCATACTGTTCCTGTCGTTTATGTATCTGATTTTTGCCCCGACATGTCGAGCAAAATGGTTGGTCTTTATATGGACCAATTCGCACTGAATGCGTCGCGATTGACGGCAATTGGATTGGCGATGGTCCTCGTAAGCGCTATTGCCCTCCTGTTCACAATCGAAAACTCGTTTAACAGCATTTGGCGGACCAGTCGGCGCCGTACCTGGTGGCGACGACTGCGTTGGGCAATGATCCTGCTGACAATCGGACCGTTGTTGATCGCGGCAAGTCTTTCCATCACTATGTTTTTTGTGCGTGCGGCCCGTTCATTTGAACGAACAATGCCGTTACTGGATGATGCGCTGTGGAGCCTGATACCAATTTCGATCACCACGATCGCGATGTATATGGCATATCGCTGGATTCCAAATCGACATGTGCCCGCACGTCATGCACTGTTGGGGGCAATGCTGGCGGCGGTAATGTTCGAAGTGATGAAAAATGGGTTTGTCATTTACGTCACCAAGATGCCGACCTTTAGCCTTGTTTATGGTGCGTTTGCGAGTGTGCCTATTTTTTTGCTGTGGCTATTTTGTTGTTGGCTGGTGGTGCTGCTAGGGGCGGAAATATCGGCAACCTTGTCGTATATTCGTCATCGTGATGCGCAGACAAATTCGTTGCCGCCAGGCGACGCCAAGGTCAGGGTTCAGTCCGCGCTTAATGCGGCTGGTGGACCCCGCACCTTCGATCAGCTTCGTCAGGCTGCTCCGATGCCGATTGATCACGTAGAGGACGCGTTGGACGCACTGGTTGCCGACGGGGAGATTGTCGTATTGACGGGTAAGCCGATGCGTTATGCCGAGCGCGACCTCGCCTAGTTTTCAGGATGCTTGAAACTGAAACATATCGAATTTTGACGTTCGTTCGATCAGGGTGGTGGCACGGACGTGTGATACCTCGCCGTGGTCATTCAACTCAAATTCGCGTAGATCGGCGAAAGTTTCAGGCACGGTCAAGACCGTATCCGGAAGGATTTCAGCATGGGCCGAGGATAGTAATATTGCCTGAACCGGCCGATTGCTGCTACCGATCGTTGGCTCGATAGTAACGTTGTACCCGGCGGCTGCAATCAACTCTATGCCAAATTCAAGTGCATTGCCTTCGAGCAAGGTCAGCCATCGAATCATGCCGACATTCCATGTCTTGCCTCCGACAAATCGAACTGCAACAACCTCCCCGACGGTGACGCCAACGTTGCCTGGTTGGTTGCGGTGCATGCGTAACCCGTTTGCACTTTGGTTTAATACCACCCATTCTTCAACACCAATCAGCTGTGACATGGGATCCTGTGGAATATTCAGCAAGGGTATGGTGCGGCCATCCGCAATTGCCTCCGCGCTGATTTCGGTCTTTTCGTTTGTCGCCAACTCGGCAAAATACGCAACAGCTTTGATTCCGCTGCATAACGCAACACCGGTTTCAGCAGCCGTGCGCCGGAACTGCCGCTTGGGCGGATCGCCCCACAGGCGAATTAATCGGGCGATCAAATCAATGGTGTCGTGGGTCGCCCGGCTTTTTGCTACGCTCGCTGCGCTGGTATTGCCCGCTTTTAGTTTTTGTTGAAGCCGTTCAACCAGCTTGGTTGGGTCGACCAACCGCATGACTTCGCCTAGCGGCGGCCTGTTGCCTTGAACAAGTGGCTTGGGTGCAACGTCTGCATCAAACGCGACAACAAATGAACGCTGCGGATCCATGCCTTCGGACGATGACTTAAACTCAACCAGGCCACGGTTTTGGCGTAACAACTCGAGCGTGCGATCAACCTCGAGATACATCAGGCGGTACGGGTCAGCAAGCGACAGCATTAACATTTCCCGATATACATCACCGACTGATCCTTTTGCATCCGGGTCGGCGTTTTCGTCTGCGAATCCTTGCTCATTAGCATACAGAAATAGTGCACTTGCTTCCAACCACACGCCCTTGGGAACCGGGTGGTAGGTGCGGTAGCTTTGCATCATTTGGGCGAGAAGATTTGTCAGGATTCGATAAAATGGCGTAATCAATGATTTCTTGATGCCAAACGCGATTAACTTACCGGTTTTTTCGACGACAAAAATTTTGTAAGCGTAACTAAGCTCGGCAGCCACAAAATGCGCCAGCTCAAATGCTTCTTTTTGTTTGGGTTGGAGTGGCAAACTTGCGTAGGCATAAATAGCGTCAAGTTCGTCCAATAGAACGGTAACCACCGGACGGTAAATCTCGAACAGGGCGATCCGTTCGTCCGCAGATATCTTGCCGCGATTGAGGGCGGCCAGTGTTTCAGCGATGGCCTTGGTGGATTGAATGGTCTTGGTCAGTGGCAGACTTTCGACCCAGGCACGCGCTTTTTTTGGATTGGTCTCAATTTCTTTGGGTAGGGCCCCGGAAGAAACAGGCATTGATAAGCTTAATGGCATTCAACCCTCGTCGGTCGCGGATCGTTATGGGCGTGTAAAAGGCAGGATATTTTCGGAATGAGCCTACAAACAATATCCTAAAAGCCTAGTCCTGCCGGATTTTTATCCGGATTTTTACAATTACAATGGTTCTACTCTTGCTGTTACGGAGATTTTAATGGATTGTGAGAATGCATGATGAAGAATTTATCAAAGGCAAATATGCAGGATTTCGTGAGTTATTTTGATTCAAAGTATCGTCGAATCACCAACATTAATTTGTTAACAATCGTCGCGTGTGCGTTGTTTTCAGTATCGGCATGTTCAGTCAGCGCATTCGACCTCAAGGACACCGACGGCAAAACGCACAAGTTGGCGGATCTAAAGGGCAAATGGATCGTTGTGAATTTTTGGGCAACGTGGTGTGCGCCTTGTGTCAAGGAGATTCCGGATATTGCCGAATTTGCGAAAGAACAGGCTGCACTTGGCGATCACACCCGCGTGATCGGCATTGCTGTTGATTGGGACGAAACAGGTAAACGAGACGTCGATGCGGCAAAACTCAAACGTGTGGCGAAAAAAATCGGTCATTCCTATCCATTGGTATTAGCGGACGATGCCACGGAAAAGACGTTCGGAAGAATCAAGGGCATGCCGACCACATTGGTTTACAACGCCGATGGCAAGCTCGTCTATAACAAAACCGGCGTGGTGACCAAAGAGTTATTAGTTCGCATCCTAAAAGGCGAGGTGATCAAATAATTTAGCGCCAATATCGGCGGGACCTTTCGGCATTAAATGCTTGATAATGTCCGCCGAATAAGAGATTTTATTTTTTCAATTTGGCCATTACGAAAGCGGCGACATCAGTGAGAGGCACCACGGTTGCGGTTTCATCGCGCCGATGCTGGTACTCAACATGACCTTCTTTAAGGCTGCGATCGCCAATTACAACCCGGTGTGGAATGCCGATCAACTCAAGCTCCGCCAACATCACGCCGGGCCGTTCGTCGCGGTCATCGAGCAAGGCATCAATTCCTGCAGCAATGAGCTCGTTGTAAAGCGCCTCTGCCGCGGTGCGAACAGCCTCGGACTTGCCATAACCAATCGGTGCGATGGCGACCGTAAATGGTGCCATTGCGTCGGGCCAGATGATGCCGCGGGCATCGTGGTTTTGTTCAATCGACGCTGCAACAATTCGGGTGATTCCGATCCCGTAGGAGCCCATCAGCGGCGTCTGTGGTTTGCCATTTTCGCCAAGGAAAGTGATGCCCATCTTTGCGGGATAGGGTAGTCCAGAGAAGACGTGACCTACCTCAATGCCGCGTTGTATGGCGAGCACGCCTTTGCCATCCGGTGAGGGATCCCCTTCGACGGCATTGCGGATGTCCGCCACCATTGCGGGTTCAGGCAAGTCACGCCCCCAATTTACGCCAGTGAAGTGGTAATCAACCTCGTTGGCGCCTGTGACGAAGTCGTTCATGTTCGCAACCGAACGGTCTGCGACAATTGTGACGTCGGTGCGGCCGACTGGTCCAAGGTAACCCGGCTTGCAGCCAAACGCCGATTCAATTTCAGGCTCAGTTGCAAACCGGAAGCCCGCTTTAAGCCCTTCAACTTTGCCGACTTTGACTTCGTTGAGTTCATGGTCGCCACGAATTAGCAGCAGCCAGATACGCGAGCCGATTAGGTTGCCTTTGTCGTCGTGCTTTTCAGTTGCCACCACAATGGACTTCACTGTATTTGTCAACGCGATGTTGAGGTGTTGGGCGACGTCCTCACATTTGGCCTTGCCGGGCGTTGGTGTTTTTGCCATCCCTTGCAATGCCGCAGCACGGCTCGCCGTTAATGCGACACACTCCGCCTTTTCCATGTTTGCCGCGTAGTCGGAGGTCGGGCAGTACACCAACGCATCCTCACCGGTGTCAGCAATAACCTGGAACTCATGGGAGCGTTCGCCGCCAATGTTCCCGGTATCGGCCTCGACGGGTCGAAAGGTCAGCCCGAGACGATTGAACACACGAACGTACGCATCAAACATCGCGTCGTAACTATTGCGCGCGCCTTCCGCATCGCGGTCGAAAGAGTAAGCATCCTTCATCGTGAATTCCCGTCCGCGCATCACACCAAAACGCGGGCGACGCTCATCGCGGAACTTTGTTTGAATCTGGTAGAAATTGATCGGCAATTGACGATAACTGCGGATATCCTGCCGAAAAATATCGGCAAGCACCTCTTCGGAAGTTGGCTGAAGAATAAAGTTACGTTCGTGGCGGTCCTGAATGCGCAGCATTTCCGGACCCATTTTTCCCCAGCGCCCGGACTCCATCCACAACTCAGCAGGCTGCACGAATGGCGTCAGAAGCTCGATGGCGCCTGCGCGCTCCATTTCTTCGCGCACCACACGCTCGACCTTTTTGATGACGCGCAGCCCCATTGGCATGTAGTTGTATATGCCGGCCGCCAGTTTTTTGATCATTCCCGCGCGCAGCATGAGTTTTTGGCTGACAACATCGGCATCGGCCGGGGCATCTTTGAGGGTTGAAATAAAAAACCTTGTTGCGCGCATTTTCTTTACTTTTCAAGTAGTTAGTTGAATTCTTCCCGTCATTTTACACGCCGCGACCGGATTCGATTGCGTCACGACTATTCAATTAAAGTAATTTATGAAAGAATCGTCGTAACTTAAGAATTGGAAGGGCTTGAACCATGATTGATCGAGATGGTTATCGCCCAAACGTCGCCATTATTCTTTGTAATGCAAAGAATGAGGTCTTTTGGGGCAAGCGCATCCGCGAACATTCCTGGCAATTCCCGCAAGGTGGCATTAAGCATGGGGAAGCACCGGAGGACGCCATGTTTCGCGAGCTGGAAGAAGAAACCGGCTTAAAGCGCGAGCACGTCAAGATTTTGGGTCGCACCAAAAATTGGCTGCATTATCACGTCCCCAGCCATTGGGTAAAGCGCGAGTGGCGTGGGACCTACAAAGGGCAAAAGCAGATCTGGTATTTGCTGCGATTGACCGGACGGGATCACGACATCCGGCTGCGTGCGTCGGAGCATCCGGAATTTGACGCGTGGCGCTGGCACGACTATTGGGTGCCACTGGATACTGTCATTGAATTTAAGCGCGATGTTTACCGCAAGGCTTTGCACCAGTTGGTTCAATTCCTGGAGCGGCAACCGCGTGTAAGCCCGAAGAGCGGAGACCGATTAGCCGCGAGGGGCGCAACGAGTTATGGCGAGCCGGCAAATGCAGAAGCCGCAACGGCCGCACTCGATCATGGTGGCGAAAACAAC
>JANPNU010000128.1:0-1949 GCA_031427615.1 Burkholderiales bacterium | reverse complement strand
GGGTTTGTTGAAGATCGCATCGTAGCTGGCGACTGTCAATCGGCGCGAACAGGTGGTGGGTTTGTTGAATTGCGCATCATAGCTTGCGACCAACAAAGTCTAGCATTGGCGGGGTGTTTGGGGCGAAATGTGCTGAAGGAGCGCATGGATAGGCGAATTTCATGAATTATTTGTGGCCCCTATTGCTCTGTATTGCCCTGTGTCCCCGATTGCCCTGTCTATTGCCCTATTGCCTGCTATTGCCCCAAAACAATTCACCCTGAAAATCATCTAGCTGGCCTCCCACTGCCGTGAGGCAGCGGGGTTAAAGTGAGTTTGCGAACTTAACTTTTACCCGAGGAGGCCATGATGAAATATAGCGCAATTGATTTGCATTCGAACAACAATGTATTGGTGGTGACCGACGAGACGGATCGCGTATTGGTGGAAAAACGGTTACCGAACGAACTGGACCGTGTTCTTGAATTGCTGTTGCCGCATAAAGGCGAGCTTGCGGGTGTGGTGGTGGAGTCAACCTACAACTGGTATTGGCTGGTCGATGGATTGGTCAGTGCAGGTTATGACGTCAAGCTTGCCAATACCGGTGCCATCAAGCCCTATGATGGCTTGAAATACAGCGGCGATGAAGCCGATGCCCGACATCTGGCGC
Source organism: Burkholderiales bacterium (assembly GCA_031427615.1). Taxonomy (GTDB): domain Bacteria; phylum Pseudomonadota; class Gammaproteobacteria; order Burkholderiales; family Usitatibacteraceae; genus UKL13-2. The sequence goes on along the minus strand of JANPNU010000128.1, from coordinate 1,300 downwards.
ACCTGTTCCGGTTGGGCATATTGCCCACCGGCTACATCTGTCCGCCTGCTGAGCGAGCCATCCGCGATCTGGCGCGGCGGCGTTTGCAACTGGTACGCTCGCGCACCGCGCACATTCTGTCGGTTGAAAACCAATATACCCGCCAGACTGGTCGGCACCTATGCAGCAACGATGTGAAACGATTACACGCCGATGCCATTGCGACGATGGGGCTGCCTGACGACGTCGCACGCGGCATGGCCGCCAACGTGGCGGTCATTCAAACACTCGGTGCCGAAATCGAGAAACTGGAAGCGCGACTGCTCGACGCGGTAAAGCAGACCGACGCTTGGCCGCTGCTGAACAGCATTCCTGGCATCGGCAAAGTGCTGGCCACCATCATCCTGCTCGAAATTGGTCACATCAGTCGATTCCGGGATGTCGGCAATTTCGCTTCCTACGCGCGCTGTGTCGATAGCAAACGCATCAGCAACGGCAAGAAAAAAGGCCAAGGCAACACCAAGAACGGCAACAAATATCTGGCATGGGCGTTTGTTGAGGCCGCACACTTTGCGGCACGCTTTTGCCCCGAGGCCAAACGTTTCTACCAAAAGAAGTTTGCCAAGACCAATGGGGCGGTGGCCACCAAGGCACTGGCGCACAAGTTGGCCAGAGCGTGTTATCACATGATGAAGACCGGGCAGATGTTTGATGTCAAACGCTGTTTTGCCGGTTGAATGGTTTGGCAAGGCATGATCGAGCCCGAAAGGGGCCTGGCGCATGTTGGATCGCAGCTACTTGCCTGAATGGACGATCATGTCTTGCCAATTAAGTACAGTGAAAGATTGATTTGTGATTTCAAGAATTCCGCATCGCCTGCGTGTCGAGCCATTCCGGGACTGGAGCCAGCATGATTGGCAGCCACTTTCTCTGCAAGAAACACCATTGGACGGCGCACGGTACCAACGTTCTTCTGGGGTGAAATGATTCACCAGGGCGGCTGTAGAACAGTGCAGACTGCTTGAACCTGATGGGTGACTGGCGCGAGACGGATTCGTAGCCAAATAAACGAAGAAACGGGTGTGATGGTGGAACTTGAGATGCAGGTGTAATTCGATTAACCTAGTCGCACCAGCAGCGAGAAATTCGTTCGCTCACTTGACACCGGCCAGCTAATGGGTGGCCCCTTAGATTGTGGTTGCGGGCTGGAGCAATGCGCATGCCGTGGCATGAAGAACATCGGAAAGCCGTGTGCGGGAAAACCGCATGCACGGTTTGATGAGGGAGGATAGGTGAAAACCTGATTTCTACTCTACCCTTA
>JANPNU010000127.1:0-2160 GCA_031427615.1 Burkholderiales bacterium | reverse complement strand
CCGAGGATGAGTGCCTTGAGTTCAAGGCGGCAGAGAACCGCTATGACTTCGAGGAGTTGGTCGGCTATTGCGTGGCGCTGGCGAACGAAGGTGGTGGGCGGATGGTGCTGGGGGTTACGGACAAGGTGCCGCGTCGAGTTGTCGGGACGAGGGCATTCGATGTTCCCGAGCGCACCGTGGCCGGTATTCATGATCGCTTGCATTTGAAGGTGACGTGCGATGAAGTGGCGCATCCAGGCGGACGTGTGCTGGTGTTTCATGTGCCGTCGCGGCCTGTGGGGCAACCGGTTCACTACAAGGGCCGCTACCTCATGCGCGCAGGTGAGGAGCTGGCGCCAATGTCGCCAGATCAGTTGAAGCGCATCATGGCTGAAGGCGAGCCCGATTGGTCGTTGATGCCCGCTGTGGTGGATTGCGATGGCGAGAAAGTGGTGCAGTTGCTCGATACGCAGAGTTATTTCGATCTGTTGCATCTGCCGTATCCGGCAACGCGTGAAGCCGTGCTGGAGCGCCTTGCGAGCGAACAGGCTGATTGAACGTGCCGGCGCGCTTTGGACCATCACGAATCTGGGAGCGATTCTGTTTGCCAAGCGGCTCGATGCGTTTGACCGCTTGTGGCGCAAGGCTGCGCGGGTGATCGTGTATGAAGGCACCAACAAGCTGAAGACCAAGCTGGACAAGCCCGGCACGAAAGGATACGCGGTGGGCTTTCAGGGACTGGTGGAGTTCATCAATGGGCTGGTGCCATCCAACGAGGTGATCGAGCAGGCCTTGCGCCGCGAGGTGAAGATGTTCCCCGAGATTGCGGTGCGTGAACTGGTCGCCAATGCACTGATTCATCAGGATTTCACCGAGTCTGGCGCTTCCGTGATGATCGAGATTTACGACGACCGTATGGAAATTTCAAATCCGGGCAAGCCGTTTATTTCACCCGACCGGTTTATCGATGAATACCAGTCCCGCAACGAGCGCTTGGCTGATTTGATGCGCCGCCTTGGCATTTGTGAGGAGAAGGGCAGCGGCGTGGACAAAGTTGTGCAGGCGGCTGAGGTATATCAGTTGCCGGCACCGGACTTTCGTGTCGGCGAGCGCCGTACATCGGCTTTACTTTTCGCGCATATGGCAATCGAGGAGATGGACCGGAATGACCGCATCCGGGCGTGCTACCAACATTGCTGCCTGCGATATGTCATGAACGAAAAGATGACCAATCAAAGTTTGCGTGAGAGATTCAAGTTGCCGGAAGACAAGGTGGCAACCGCCTCACAAATAATTGCAGCGACGGTAGATGCTGGAAAAATCAAAGTCGCCGATCCATCGCAGACGTCCACCCGATACCGGAGTTATTCGACCTTTTGGGCCTGAATGCTTGCTTAAACGCTGACCTGTATAGTCGTTTCGATCCCCCTTAAGTTGTTAATTTTCAAGGGCTTTCTTGTTTAAACGCAAACCGCCAATGCCCCAATCCGAAATCATCCTCTACCAGACGATGGACGATGGACGCACAGGCTACGAGGTGCGCAAATCATGATCGCGATTTTTCTGAAGATACTTTGTCGCGAGGCGAAAAATCCGGTTCTCGCGACAATTTTCGCGACAAAGTGTCGTGAGCGGCGGCTTGCCCAACCAGACAATCCCGGCAGTATCCGGACATTTACCCGGACATTTACCCGGACATTTTGTCCGGGTAGCCCGAAACTTCATGAGTTCCTCTATCAAGTAGTCCAATGACCCTCAACGAAGCCATCGTCGAAGTCGCCGGCCTCGAATGGTTCGGTGAGTTGGGCTATGCCATCGGCCACGGGCCGGCCATGGCGCCCGGTGAGCCGGCGGCGGAGCGGGAGTCGTTTGGCGAGGTGGTGTTGGCGGGGCGCTTGGGTGAGGCGATTGGGCGGCTGAATCCGGGGATTCCAGAGGAGGCGCGCGAGGAAGCCTTGCGCAAGGTGCTGCGCGTGGGCACGCCTTCGCTGACGCAGACCAACCGTGCCTTTCAACGAATGTTGCGCGATGGTGTGCCGGTGGAATATCCACGGGTCGATGGCAGCATCGCGGGGGATCATGTGCGGCTGGCTGATTTTGCCAACGTCAGCGCGAATGATTGGCTGGCGGTAAACCAGTTCACGGTGATCGAGGGCCAACACCTCAGTGAGAAAAACAGGC
>JANPNU010000126.1:0-1531 GCA_031427615.1 Burkholderiales bacterium | reverse complement strand
GTCTGGCTAAATTAGCCGGCGGTGTTGCGGTTATTCACGTTGGTGGCGGTTCAGAAGTGGAAATGAAAGAGAAAAAAGCCCGCGTTGAAGATGCACTGCACGCCACCCGTGCAGCGGTAGAAGAAGGTATTGTGGCCGGCGGCGGCGTTGCATTGCTCCGTGCACGTACCAACGCAGGCAAGATCAAAGGCGATAACGTTGAGCAAGAAGCCGGTATCAAAATTATCATGCGTGCAGTCGAAGAACCATTGCGCATGATCGCCTACAACGCCGGCGACGAGCCAAGCGTGGTGGTCAACAAAGTGGCCGAAGGCAAGGGCAATTTTGGTTACAACGCGGCCACCGGTGAGTATGGTGATCTGGTTGAGCTGGGTGTGCTTGACCCAACCAAAGTCACCCGTTTTGCATTGCAAAACGCAGCGTCGATTGCATCATTGATGTTAACGACCGATGCGATGGTTGCTGAAATGCCAAAAGAAGAATCTGCTGGCGGCATGGGCGGCGGCATGGGTGGTATGGGTGGCATGGGCGGCATGGACATGTAAAACCGGTTCGGTCGAAAGTGAAACCCTACCCCCGATTTAAGCATTCGAGGGCAGGCTTTTCGACCGGCTTGGCCAGTCAACATCACTGGCAAAACCAGATGATGTCGGATGGTAAAGCCATTTGATTGGCGCAGCAAACAAAAGCCCCGCAGTTGCGGGGCTTTTTTTATCGTGCAAAAAATTACGCCTGTCATTCCGAACGCAGTGAGGAATCCCATCCGCGCAAGTTGCTGTGATGGTTGCAACGAAGTACATGCCTTGTATTTTTCAGAAGGGGATTTCTCACTGTGTTCGCAATGACAGTAATATCACGGCAGACTCACCATCAAATTGTTGCCGTCTTTGTGTGTCCGAACCAATCCGCGCTTGGCGGCCTCTTCCAGCACCTTGTTAAAACCACCTTTAAATCCAAACGCCGTTTCCAGAAAATCCGGGCGGCGGCGTTTGAGCGCCTGCTTGACCTGCGAGGCATGAAAATCATCCATGTCTTTTTCACTCATCAGCGCTTCGATGGTTTCGACTACCAAATCAATCGCCTCGGCGCGACGCGCCTCATTCTGGGCATCGTGTGCGCTCGGCGCAACCAGCGTGGCAATGGGCGCGCCATCGGTTGGCACACTCTTGAGTTTTTTGCTGTGTGATGGTGCCGATTTTTGCGCGGCACTGGCTGATTTTTTGACCAGTGTCACCGTCGGTGCAGTCGATGTCTCGGCCGATTTTTTTGAATGGGCTTTTTTGCGCGCCTCGTCTGCCTTGACCAGATCGTCGTAAAAAATAAATTCATCGCAATTGCTTTTCAGCAAATCGGACGTTGCCGAACGCACGCCCACACCAATCACTGTTTTGTTGTTTTCGCGTAGCTTGCTTACCAATGGCGAAAAATCCGAGTCGCCGCTGATAATCACAAACGCATCAACATGCCCCTTGGTGTAACAAAGGTCGAGTGCATCTACCACCATGCGAATGTCGGCGGAATTTTTACCCGA
>JANPNU010000125.1:0-11528 GCA_031427615.1 Burkholderiales bacterium | reverse complement strand
GGCAAATATTAATCGTAATTGCGGATGTATATTTAATGTGTACACCAACTTGCAACGTTCGGTTTTGAGATCGACGCATCACCAAAACCCGTGGAATGGATGCATTTGGAAAGAAACAAAAACCCGCCTCAAAGAAATTGGATCGAATGACCGCCCGATGATTGGCAGTGGGATCCAACTCGAGGGGGCGTCGTCGTGATGCTTTGGAGCGGGTGAAGGGAATCGAACCCTCGTATGCAGCTTGGGAAGCTGCCGTTCTACCATTGAACTACACCCGCCGTGATGAACCTACCCACGCATCATTCGTTAGGAACGAAGGCAGCGAAAGCCACCTGTATTGTAGCGACTAAGGATATGTACTGCCACGTTGTTTTGGCTAAGTGTCGTTGGCTAAGAGTCAGGTTGCGCAATTCATTTAAAAGGGAGCTAAAAACCTCAAAAACTCCCTCACCTGCGTAGGCAGGGGCCCAATTTATGTTGCGGGTTCAATGGCAACCAAAAATTGGATACCGGCCTTCGCCGGTAAAGGGCAGGTTTTTAGAAGTTCCCAAAAATTAAACACAAGTATTTGCGCGGCGTTAAAAGGATAAATGGCTGAAAAATGTTTCCAGTACTAGACTTGATGCTATTTTCCATCCGCCTTGACGGACGGCGGCGATGGCGTTGCAGCCTCTGGCAGTGGGCGCTGCAGCGCTTCTCGCAAGGAATTTGTTTTTGGCCATTCATTTGGGAGGATGCCAGCGGAGGGCGACAGCTTCGCGTCGGCCGCACCTTCCGGATCCAGCGCGGCGTTGATCATGCCACCAATGCGCGCGCCGGAGCGGGCGAGTAGAACAGGAATCACGCCGGTCGCGCCGGCGAGGTATTCTTGCGGCAGTTCATAAGGAGTATCCGGCCATACCTTGCCCTCAAATACCCCAGTTGCTTTGCCATCAATTACCCCACATGAAAATACTGGCAACTTACCGTAAACGAGCCGCTTGGCGATGCCATAGGAGTCAGCCATCCATGCTTGCACATCGCCACGCATCCATTCTTTGAAGTGGCTTTTGTATTTGGCAATGAGGTCTTTTGCAACGTTTTGTTCGGTTTGTCCGCGCGTGACGAGCTTGACGATGTCCGAATCCCATGCCGCATGCAAATTCCGGGGAAATTCTGCGCCCGGCATCTGGATTGTTTTGCGATTGCCACCCAAATCATTGTCGTCAGCGGTATGCAGTGGTTGGTGAATATCGCCGACCATATGCACCAAAAAACGTAGTGCCTGTTGACGTTCCGCTTTGGTTTTGGATGTGTCGGCCAAGATAGCAAAATGCCGTGGAATTTGCGCCGAGGCGCAATTGTTATCCGCACATGTGATTTCAGTGGGCGGGTCGCCGCAGACGGGGATGTTATTAAAATGCCAGCGCTCTGAGCCGGGAATTTCCCGTTTTAGCGCCTCGCGATAGACGTCCATAAAAATGGCTGCCTCGGCAAGGGAGCCTCCATCGAGTAGTTGATTCACGACGATGCGCGCCTTGGGTGACAACATTTCCTCGGCCATATTGCCGGTGATGCGATGCCCCTCCGCGCCCCAAGAAAAAACTGTTGGCGCAAAAAGTGAAGAGAGCAACCACACCATTGCAGGAGATATTTTTTTCATGTGGCGTTTGACTCGGTTGATTTTTCTGACGACGCATCATCAGGCTTGGTGAGATTGACAAAGCGTGCGGCGATCAGGCCGATCTCGTACAAAATGCAGAGTGGAATAGCCAGCGCCAGTTGTGAGGTCACATCGGGGGGCGTAACAATTGCGGCGACCACAAAGGCACCAACAATGACATAACGGCGGATCTCCCTGAGTGTGTCCAGGGTAACCAGTCGGCTTGCGACCAATACCACCACAACAATGGGGGTTTCAAATGCCAGACCAAACGCCATGAACATACCGAGCACAAAACTGAAATAGTTTTCAATATCTGGTGCAACGGTAATGGATGATGGCGCCAACTGGGCAATAAACGAAAATACCATTTTGAACACGAAAAAATAGCAAAAAGCCATGCCGACAAAAAACAGTAGTGTGCTCGATACAATCAACGGCAGCACGAAGCGTTTTTCATGTTTGTACAAGCCCGGCGCGATGAATGCCCACAGTTGATACAAGACTACCGGCAACGCGACCAAAAACGCCGTCATCATCGCGATTTTAAGCGGAATAAAGAACGGCGCTATCACACCCGTGGCGATCATCTTCGAGCCACTCGGCAGCGCCGCCATCATGGGTGCCGCCAAAAAATCGTATAAATTGCCGGCGATAAACCAAGGCGGCGTGACCAGTGGCAGCAAGACGATCACAAAGACAATCAAACAAATGACGAGCCGATTGCGTAGTTCAACCAAGTGTGAGACAAAGGTGTCCTGAAGATTTTCGGGCATTTTTTCGCTACAAAAGATGCCGACGCGGCGGTTCAATGCCGAGGTCAAACGATTGGAGGGTCGATTCGGAGGGGTGCAACGGTGGCATCACGACGGTGTTGTTGACTGGAGGGGCACTTTCGGGACTCATTGGTGCGGTCACTTTCGACGGGGGCAATCCATCTTCTTGTTTGGCAATCAGTTCGGCCTGCGATGTTGACGACACCGTGCTGTCAATCTTGCTGTCTGCCGCCGCCGTCTTTTCGATGGCCCGCGCCTCGCTTTCAAACGCCTTTGTCTGTTCATTGACCGATTGTTCAAACGATTTGGCAGCGGATGTGACTTCGTCTTTCATCTTCGCCAACTCGGAGAACTCCATTTCGCGATTGATATCGGCCTTGACGTTGGCGACATACCGTTGCAATCGACCAAACAAATGACCGGCCGTGCGGGCGACCTTGGGCAGTCGCTCGGGCCCGAGAACAACCAATGCAACAACACCAATGACGGTAATTTCGGAAAGGCCGATATCAAGCATGGTCGACGGAAAGATTTGTGTGCAGAGGGGCTGGCAAATGCAAAGCGATATTCAAGACTTCTGTTTGTCTTTGACTTCGCCCTCGACGGTGACCCCGGCCTTCTCGCTCAATTGCTCCGGCTTTTTCTCTTCCTCGCCACCTTTTACGCCATCCTTGAATCCTTTTACCGCACCGCCAAGGTCACCACCAATGTTGCGCAGCTTTTTGGTGCCAAAAACCAGCAATACAATTACCAACACAATCAACCAGTGCCAAATGCTGAAACTTCCCATGATCTTCTCCTCGCTAAACTGAAAACAAATTGGTTAAAAATTACACACTTGGATTCGTCTGGAAAACCGCACCCGGTGACGACCAATGTTCAAAACGTTATTGTATCTGCCCCGTTAACGCAAAACATGTCAGCGTGTAAACGCCGAGACACGCATTGGGGGCAACCAAATTGCACTGATATAGGATGACGGGTGGATGCCGTCTAGTTGGTCGACTGGGAATGGGTGCCAGTTCGTGCAGTCGAGGTCTGTGTCAGGTTTGGCCCGCTATGGTTCGTAACGGTTCGCCTCCCGGGCGATTTCCAAACACATGAATGTGCAAATGATACACCTCTTGGCCCCCTTGGCGGCCGGTATTGATGGCGGTACGAAATCCATCGGTCAACCCTTCCTGTTTGGCCAGAACCGGAGCCAACGCCAGCATTTTCCCGAGCAGAGCGGTGTCTGCAATGGTCACTTCAGCGAGTGTGGCGATGAATTTTTTGGGGATAATCAAAAAGTGAACTTCGGCGGCGGGATTGATATCGTGAAATGCAAGCATGTCGTCGTCTTCATAGACCTTTTTGGATGGAATTTGACCGTTGATAATTTTGCCAAAAATAGTTGGATTTTCAGTTGGGTCCATCGCCATCAATTCCTCGCGTTTTTTTCGTCAATGCCGGACACACCCTGGCGGTGCTGCAATTCGGTCAAAACATCCGCCAGCGCGATTTTTTGGTGCCCCAGCATGACAAGAATATGAAAAAGCAGATCGGCCGTTTCGTATATGGTTGCGTCGCGGTCGCCGGACTTGGCAGCGATCACGGTCTCGGTTGCCTCTTCCCCGATTTTTTTAAGAATTGTATCCAAGCCTTTGGCGTTTAATTTGGCAACGTAGGAAGTGTCAGCCGTTGCCTGTTGACGCGCGGCAATAGTCGTTTCCAATACTTGCAAAATATCCTGAGGCGTCATGATTAATCTCGGTGAAATTCAGCCGGGTTCTTCAATAGCGGGTCCGTGTCGGCAGTTGTCACGAGCGAGCCGTTTTCGAGGCGATAAAAAAAGCACCGGCGCCGCCCCGTGTGGCAGGCGATGCCGCCAGTTTGGGCGACCCTGATCAAGATGGTGTCGCCATCACAATCCAGCCGCAGTTCTTTGACGTGTTGTACGTGGCCCGACGATTCACCTTTTCTCCAAAGCGACTGTCGCGACCGCGAGTAGTAGTGGGCTTCTCCCGTCTGAATTGTTAGTGCCAGTGACTCCCGGCTCATATAAGCGAGCATTAATACTTCATTGGATTTTTCGTCCTGGACAATAGCCGGAATCAGTCCGTCGGCCCCCCATTTAACGGCGTCAGGAACCATTGTTGGTTCAACAATACTCATGAGTAAGACCTGAGTGGTTTCACAGTCTGACCTCAATGCCGCGGGCGGCCATGTGCGCTTTCGCCTGCGCAATGGTGAATTCACCAAAATGGAAAATGCTTGCGGCGAGCACAGCATCAGCGCAGCCGACGGTGACGCCATCAGCCAAATGATCCAGCGTGCCAACGCCGCCAGATGCAATGACCGGAACCGTAACCGCTTCCGCCACAGCCCGAGTCAAGGCTAGGTCAAAGCCGGATTTGGTGCCATCACGGTCCATGCTGGTCAGCAATATTTCGCCTGCACCTAATTTCTCAGTCACTGTTTTTGCCCATTCGACGGCATCTAAGCCCGTCGGTGTGCGGCCACCATGGGTGAACACTTCCCAACCATCGCCTTCGCGTTTCCGTCGTGCGTCAATGGCCACCACTATCGCTTGTGAACCAAATCGATTTGCCGAATCGCTGATGAGCCGAGGGTTACCAATGGCTGCCGTATTAATGCTGACCTTGTCAGCGCCCGCGTTCATCAGACGCCGAACATCCTCAACTTCGCGCACCCCGCCACCAACGGTTAACGGAATAAAAATCTGATCAGCTACCATTGTGATCACCTCCAAAATCATATCGCGCTGCTCGGAACTGGCCGTGATGTCAAAAAAGGTAATTTCGTCCGCGCCGTCGATATTGTATTTTTTGGCGACTTCAACCGGATCACCGGCATCGCGCAGGTTTACAAAATTGACGCCTTTCACCACGCGGCCGGCGTTCACATCCAGACAGGGGATGATGCGTTTGGCTAACATTTTGCGGAATCACCCTTAATCTTTTGGGACATTTGCAAAATCAGGATCCCGCCGCCTGGGCGGCTTGAAAATCGAGCGTGCCATCATAAATTGCCCGGCCGGTAATGACACCCATGATGCCTTCGCTCTCAACCAACTTCAATTTTTTAACATCATCCAAATTGTTTAATCCGCCAGACGCAATTACCGGCACGGTCAGTGCCTGCGCCAGCTTGACGGTTGCATCAATATTTACGCCGGTCATCATTCCATCCCGGCCGATATCCGTATAAAGAACCGCCTCAACGCCATAATCCTGAAAGCGTTTTGCCAAATCAATCACGTCATGACCAGATAGTTTGGACCAGCCATCGGTGGCAACCTTGCCGTCTTTGGCATCCAGCGCGACAACAATATGGCCCGGAAACGCATCACAGGCTTCGTGCAAAAATCCCGGGTTTTTCACGGCAGCCGTGCCAATGACGATATACGTAACGCCGTCGTCAAGGTATCGTTCAATCGTGTCCAAATCACGAATGCCGCCGCCAAGTTGCACCGGCACCTCGTCTCCCATAACCGCAATAATTTTCTGGATGGCAGATTCGTTTTTCGGTTTGCCGGCAAAGGCACCGTTTAAATCGACCACGTGTAATCGTTTGCAGCCAAGGTCCTTCCATCGCCGCGCCATTGCTTCAGGATCGTCAGAAAAAATGGTGGCGCGTTGCATATCGCCCTGTTCCAGGCGGACACAATGTCCGTCCTTGATATCGATTGCAGGAATGATCAACATGGCATTGGGGGTAATAGAGGTTTGCGCAAGATAGGCGAATCGTATCGCAATGACTACGGTTTTGCCGCCAGGAAATTTTTGTATACCGTTAAGCCTGCCCGATGGCTTTTTTCAGGATGGAACTGGGTAGCGAAAATATTAGCGCGCCCAACGGCTGCCGTAAAGGGTTCAATGTACGATGTGGTTGCAGCGACAATGGTCGGATCGGTCGGTGAACAATAGTATGAATGCACGTAGTAGAAACGTTCTCCAGACGAAATACCGGAAAGAATCGAGCCAGAAGTTGGGTTTTCGACATCAAAAAAAACCTCATTCCAGCCCATGTGCGGTACTTTTTGAATGGGATTCGTCGGCCGAAACCGTTTGACGACTCCACCGAAAATTCCCAGCCCGACCGTGTTGCCTTCTTCGGAGTGGTCAAAAAGCATTTGCATGCCGACACAAACGCCGAAAAATGGTTTGGAGTCGGCGGCTTCACGGAGCGCCTGTTCCAGACCACTTTGTTGTAAATAACGCATGCAATCTGGCATGGCGCCTTGGCCGGGGAAAACGATGCGGTCCGCGGATCGAATCGATGCGGGTTCGCCTGAAATAGATACCGCGGTCGGAATGCCCCATTCCTTGGCCGCAAACTCGAAAGCCTTGGCCACTGACCGCAAATTGCCCATTCCGTAATCAACCACCACCAGTTTTTGCATAAAAATGCGAGTCAATACCAATAAATCCAAAAATTCGCGTGGAATTCGTCCAAAATGGGCTCAAATTCTGGCATGGCCGCACAATCATTGTTCGGTTGCCGCATTTGACCTGAGTTTGTAGCGTGAAATAATAGTATGGGCGAATCAGCTATTTGCTTTTTATAGCTGACTGGCTATAATACTAGGCTTCGCGCAAATTTTGAGCGCGTTTTTATTCAATTTGAATTGATTCTGGAATTTAGCCATGGCAAATATTAAATCCGCCGCGAAACGCGCCAAACAAGCCGTTAAGCAACGTGCGCACAACATGGCGCAGCGTACCGAACTTCGCACCGCGATCAAAAAGATCGTTGTTGCCGTTGCCAAGGGCGACAAAGCCGCAGCTGAAGCTGCGTACCAAGCCAACGTCAGCACCATTGATTCAATCGCCGACAAAAAAATTATTCACAAGAATAAAGCTGCCCGTCATAAGAGCCGTCTGACCAAGGCGATCAAGGCAATTGGCGCAACCGCAACCGCCTAATTTTGTTGGTACTGCCTGAGCTTTGTAACTGAGAGCGATAGGGTAAACGAATAAAGAAACGCCGCAAGGGAAACCTTCGCGGCGTTTTGTTTTGCGGAGGTGACCTTAGACGGTCAGGTTGTCCAATGCATTGCCAGGAACGGGACAAAAATCGGCGGTAACCGGGGCATTCGGGTCGATAACGACCAGGTCATTGTCTTTGGCAAAATCTTACAGAAAACGATAGGCGCGCGGCTCAAGATCAGCCAAGGAGGGCTCAACCAGCACACAGCGCACGCCATCAAGCATCATCGGCCGTACGTAGGGTGAATAACGCATCTGCTGATCACCGCCAAATGTGGACATGATCCCGCATAGGCGCTCAGCCCAATTACTTGGACGAAATGCGCGGCCGGCCAGGGTAACGCCTTGTATGACGAGGCGGTGTGGATTCATGCTGCAATGGATGTGCGGAAAAAAAAACGACATCGGCCGGAAGGTAAGGAGGGTGGTGGTGGAGTCGGGCTAAAGGAAACCGGTTCGCCGATAGTGTCACTGCTGGATGCGCCGCACGATCAAAGCTCAAATCCAGAAGAAAAAAGCGCAAATCATTTGTAGCCAGCACAACGTAAAATTATAACGTGCACAGCGATGCGCCCAAAGCGAATTTAGAGGCGAAATATCCCGTCAATTCTTATTTTCAGGGATTGGATTTAGTTAAAACCAAGAGCGTGTCATGCCCGCATTTCAATCGAAATCCGCAGTGCCAAAACGGTCACCATCAAAGGTCATTGCGATTGTTGGCGCGGGATTTTGCGGAACAATGGTCGCAACCCACCTGCTTAGACAGCTTACCGACCCGCATACCGAAGTTATGCTGATTAATCGGCCGCATCCAGAGGCTAAATCCACTCTTCTGGCGCGTGGCCTCGCGTACGGAACGAATTCGGCCATGCATCTGTTGAATGTGCCTGCAGGCAGAATGAGCGCGTTTGATGGTCAGCCCGATGATTTTTTGGCGTTTTTGCATGCCAACAAGGTCATGGCCGATGGTGGGAGCTTTGTGCCGCGACATTGGTATGGGGCGTATTTGCAAGCCATCCTCAACGACGCGGCCGATCGGACGGTTGCCAGTTATTGCGTGCGTAAACAGACGGTGTCATCGATTCTTCCGACCGATCCGCGCCAAACAGGCTATGAACTTCGGTTCGACGATGGTGATACTGTTGTAGCAGATTGTGTGGTGTTGGCGCTGGGGAATTTTCTGCCGGACAATCCGATTTTTGTCGACCCGCAATTGGCCGAAAGCAAGCGTTATGTTCGTGATCCTTGGGCTGAGGGTGCGGTGGATGATGTTGACTTGAATCAGCCGGTATTGCTTGTTGGAACTGGGCTAACCATGTTTGACATGGTGGTGTCGCTCAAGGCGCGCGTCACACCGAACCAAACGCTGCGTATTCAGGCTGTGTCGAGGCGCGGATTATTGCCGCAGTCACACCGCACGCATACCAGCATGCCGTCATTTGATTTGGCGCCCCCAGCAATTTTTGCCAAAGCTAGTGCGCGTGCCTACCTCCGGGCCGTGCGCGAACAAATTGCCGCTATTGAAAAATCAGGCGGTGATTGGCGGGACGTGCTGGCAAGCCTTCGGCCAATCACGCCCGCGCTTTGGCACGGTTTACCAATCATTGAGAGACGGCGATTTCTTCGCCATTTAAAACCGTATTGGGAAACCCATCGTCATCGCGCCGCGCCGGTGGTTTTTGATGTTGTCAACGAATGCCTCAAACAAGGTGAAGTTGAGTTGATTGCCGCAAAAGTATTGGCGCTTGATGAATCGACGGATGGGTTTAGAGTGCAACTGCAGAAGCGCGGTGGCATTGGTTCCGGATTCGATGGCGGCAATGGCGAGCGTCCCAATGTGCGCGCAATGACGATTAAAGTCGGCACCATTATCAATTGCACCGGACCATCGTCCGACATTGGCGCCGAACCGCTCCTTGTCCAAATGGCGTCGTCGGGGCTGATCGCTGCGGACTCGTTGCGCCTTGGCATCGAGGTGGCCGATGACTACCGTGTATGTGATCAGCACGGTCAGAATAATGCGGCAATCTACTATGTCGGGCCGTTATTAAAGGCCCGCGACTGGGAAGCCATCGCTGTGCCAGAATTGCGGGTGCACGCGCGCGCAGTGTCGAACGCCGTTATTAAAAAACTCACGGCGGACTAATGGCAATTGGGCGCGTAGAATCCGCATTTCGTCGCACACATCTCGTCCCCGACCTGAAGTTGCGCGAAACTGCTATTTGGCCTAGCAGCCTGTCGGACTTAAAGTGAATCGGCTGCAAAATGATCCAATCGGTCCATATTTCCTCGCTTTTCGGTGCAAAGGGGGTCACCATTTGCTTGAAAAGCGAGAAAATCTGTTCTCAATTGGCTCATTTTTCGCTACGATTCTTTAAGGCCGACAGGCTGCTAGTATTTCTCTTCGATTTCACCCCGCGGCGGCCTTCGAGATGTCGAGCCCGCCGATTTTATTTTTAGATTGGGATGCAGGAGAGCGTGAGTATGTTATCTGCCCATCAAATGAACACCTATAAGCCGTTAGATGTTGCTTTCACGCATGGTGAAGGTGCGTGGTTATACACGACGGATGGCCGCAAAATTCTCGATGCGCTGGCCGGCATTGCTGTTTCTGGTTTGGGCCATGGCCATCCAAAATTAGTCAAAGCAATCGGCGAGCAGGCGGGCCGAATTATTCACACCTCAAATTTGGTCAATATCCCGGAGCAGGCGGCGCTGGCTGACAAATTATGCGGACTGGCGGGCATGGATAACGTATTTTTCGCCAATTCGGGAGCCGAAGCCAATGAGTGCGCAATAAAAATTGCCCGCTTGTATGGACATCAGCGTGGCATTGCCAACCCACAAATTATTGTGATGGAGCGCGCCTGGCATGGCCGCACATTGGCGACACTGGCGGCATCGAGTTCACGCAAGGCGCAGGCAGGTTTTGAGCCGTTAATGAGTGGTTTTATCCGGGTTCCTTACAACGATATCAACGCGATTGGCTCCGTTGCGTCGCACAACAGCGACGTGGTCGCCGTGTTGGCAGAAGTGTTGCAGGGCGAGGGCGGGGTGGTCGAAGCACGTGCGGATTATCTGCGCGACTTGCGACAAATCTGTACCGAAAAAAATTGGTTGATGATGATTGATGAAGTGCAGTCTGGCATTGGTCGAACAGGCAGGTGGTTCGCGCATCAGTGGGCGGGTATCACTCCGGATGTGATGCCATTGGCAAAAGGGTTGGGGTCGGGTGTGCCGATTGGTGCCTGTGTGGCAAATGGTGCGGCCGCACAAGTGTTCAAGCCGGGCAATCATGGCACCACGTTCGGCGGCGGTCCGTTGGTTGCGGTCGCCGCTCTACGTACTCTGGAAATAATGGAAGAAGAGCAATTGGTCGCCAATGCCGATGCAATGGGCGCAATCCTTAAGCGCGAATTAATGGCCGGACTGAAAGAAACGGCTGGCGTAACCGATATTCGTGGCCAGGGGTTGATGCTGGGTGTGGAACTAAATAGACCCTGCGCCGAAATTGTCCCGATGGCGCTTGCTGACGGCATGTTAACCAACGTGACATATGAAAACGTCGTGCGAATTTTGCCGCCGTTGATCATCAACGAAAGTGAAACGCGCGAAATAGCCTCGCGAATTGTCGGCGTCGTAAAGCGTTTCCTGAAAGAGGCACCAGCCGTGACAATTGTAAAAATAAACAAGGTGGCGGCATCGTGAAAATGAAACACTTTTTGAAATTATCGGACTTCAGCAAAGATGAGTTTGACCACATCATCCAGCGCACCACTGTCCTGAAACAACGTTTTAAACAGTACATCCCCTACCAGCCGCTGACCGACCGGATGCTGGCCATGGTGTTCGAAAAAAGCTCCACCCGCACCAGAGTGTCGTTTGAGGCGGGTATCTATCAGCTCGGCGGACAGGCAATCAATCTCGATTCACAGTCGACCCAGCTCGGCCGCGCCGAGCCGATCGAGGACACGGCGCGGGTCATTTCACGCATGGTTGATTTGGTGATGATTCGAACTTTTGAGCAAGAGAAGGTGGAGCGGTTTGCCGCGTATTCACGGGTCCCGGTCATCAATGGTCTGACCAACGAATTTCACCCCTGCCAGGTATTGACCGATG